>NZ_JBVPVA010001086.1:0-15218 GCF_055612215.1 Actinomycetospora sp.
CGGATCGCCGAGGTCGTCGAGCCGGGTGCGGACGAGGCCCTCGAGGAGCGCTACGAGGTGTTCTGCGCCGCCCTGGCCGACCGCGGCTGGGTCGGGCGCGACCGGGTGGGCGGATGACCGAGCTGGTCCTGGTCCGCCACGGCGAGACCGAGTGGCACGCCGAGAACCGTTACGCCGGGCGCTCGGACGTCGCGCTCACGCCGCGCGGGCACGAGCAGGCCCGGGACCTCGCGCGCTGGGCCGCCGGGGCCGGGCTCGACGCCGTGCTCACCTCGCCGCTGAGCCGTGCCCGCGACACGGCCGGTCCCGCCGCGGAGGCCGCCGGGCTGGGCTGCCGGGTCGACGACCGGCTGGTCGAGGTCGACTTCGGCCGGGGCGACGGGCGGACCCGCGAGGAGATGCGCGAGGCCTTCCCGGACGCGCTCGCGGCCTTCCTCGAGCGGCCCGCCACGCACCCGCTGCCCGACGGCGAGTCCGGGGTCGACGCCGTGGCGCGGGCGGCGCCGGCCCTGGCCCAGGCGGTGACGGCCCACCCCGACGGCCGGGTCCTCGTCGTCGCCCACCAGACCCTGCTGCGCCTGCTGCTCTGCTCGATGCTCGGGATCCCGCTCGACCACTACCGCGCGGTGTTCCCGGCGCTGGAGAGCACCGCACGGACCGTCGTGCGTCCCGCGGACCGGGGTCCGGCCGCGTTGCTGCGGCTGAACGAGAGGTCCTGACGTGGTGGCCGGGCGCCACGCATGCCACGGGCGCCGCGGGGGAACCACCGCCGTCATGTCCGTCCTGACGCGTGCGGAGCGTGTGGCCCCGACCTCCCGTCTCCAGACCCTGGTGCGCCGGGGCCTCGGGGCGTTCCTGATCGGTGCCGGCACCGGCCACCTGACCTTCGTCCGCAAGGAGTTCCAGGGTCAGGTGCCGCCGTGGGTGCCGATGGATCCCGACGACGTCGTCCTGCTCTCCGGCGCCGCCGAGATCGCCCTCGGCAGCGCCCTGATCGCCCTGCCCAAGGAGCGGGTCCGGGTCGGCGTGGTGGCCGCGACCTTCTTCACCGCGATCTTCCCGGGCAACGTCTCGCAGTGGCGCCAGCGCCGGGACGCCCTCGGTCTCGACACCGACCGCAAGCGGTTCCTGCGCCTGTTCGCCCAGCCCGTCCTCGTGGCGGTGGCGCTGTGGTCGACCGGCGTGCTGCCCCGCCGCTAGCGGGTCACCTGCGCGGCGGTCGTCGTCGGACCCACCCCGGGGCCCGGACCGGCCGGCGCACCGGCCCCCGATGCAGGGCGCACCGGCGTAGCGTCGGCTCCACGAAACGGTGTTGCCCCGGCCCCCGGTGATCCGCCTGCGTGATCTCGCCGAGGAGCCCCACCCCGTGGACGTCGTCCTACCCATCCTGATCGTGTTGATCGTGCTCGCGATCCTGGCCGGGTCGAGCCTGCGGCTGGTGCAGCAGTACCAGCGCGGCGTCGTCCTGCGCTTCGGTCGCCTGCGGGAGGCGGTGCGCGAGCCCGGCCTGCACGTGCTCGTGCCGTTCGTCGACCGGATGACGAGGGTGTCGGTCCAGACCGTGGTCCTCGACATCCCGAAGCAGGGCGCCATCACCCGCGACAACGTCACCGTCGACGTCGACGCCGTCGTCTACTTCCGCGTCGACGACCCGGTCAAGGCCGTCATCAACATCCAGGACTACGTCCAGGCCACCTCCACGGTCGCCCAGACCTCGCTGCGGTCGGTGATCGGGCGCGCCGAGCTCGACACGCTGCTCTCCGACCGCGACCAGATCAACACCGAGCTCCGCGACGTCATCGACGCCCCCACCGAGAACTGGGGCATCACGATCGACCGCGTCGAGGTCAAGGACATCGCCCTCCCGGAATCCATGCGCCGCTCCATGTCCGCGCAGGCCGAGGCCGAACGTGAACGCCGCGCCCGGGTCATCGCCGCCGACGGCGAGTTCCAGGCCTCGTCCAAGCTGTCCGAAGCCGCCGGGACCATGGCGGACACCCCCGGCGCCATGCAGCTGCGGCTGCTGCAGACCGTGGCCGACGTGGCCGCCGAGAAGAACAGCACGCTCGTCATGCCCTTCCCCGTGGAGCTGCTGCGCTTCTTCGAGCACGCCACCGCCACCCCGCCCAGGACCGAGGTCCCGGTCGTCGTCGAGACCGACGCCGATCCCTCGGCGGCCTCCCCCGAGCCGGAGGCACCTGCCGCCGGCCCGCTCCCCGCTCCCGTCCCCGCCCTCGCACTGCCGGAGCCGGTGTCGCCCGTGGCGAACGGCGTCGGTCCGGACAGGCCCTGATCCCAGGAGGTGCCCGCGATGGAGAAGATCTCGATGACCGCACTGGTCCGTGAGCAGCTCGAGAGTGCTGCCCGGACGGCGTCGAGCGGACGCAGCGCCCGCACCGTCTACGGCGGGCACGAACACGTCCTGCGTCAGACCCTCATCGCCCTCACCGCCGGCCACGGCCTCGACGAGCACGACAGCCCGGGCGAGGCCACCGTGCACGTCCTGCACGGGCGCGTCCGGCTGGTGGCGGGCGACGTCGAGTGGGAGGGGTCGGCGGGCGACCTGCTCGTCGTGCCGTGCCAGCGACACGCCCTGAACGCCATCGAGGACTCCGCGGTGCTGCTGACCGTGGGTGCGCACCGACCCGGGACCGCCTGACGGCCTCCGCCGCCGACCATCGATCGAGGAGCACACCATGTCCGACCTCTCCGCCGAGTCGAGCGGCTCCGCCGCAGGAGCAGGAGCGGTGCTGGTCGGCGTCGACGCGTCCGACGGCTCCCGCGACGCCCTCGACCACGCCTTCGACGAGGCGCACTGGCGGGACGCGCCGCTGGTCGCGGTGACGGCGTTCGAGCCGCCCGACCTCTGGGTCACCAGCGGAGGCCTGGTCCCCTCGGCCACGGCTCTCCAGCACGCCGCCCGCGAGCAGGCCGAGACCATGATCGACTCCGTCGTCGAGGCACGGAAGGCGCGGGGCGCCCCCGTCCCCCCGGTGCGGCTCCTGGTGCGCGAGGGCCCGGCCGCGGTCGTCCTCGAGACGCTGTCGACCGGGGCGGTGCTGCTGGTCGTCGGGCACCGCGGTCGCGGGGCGCTCGCCAGTCGCATGATCGGCTCGACCGGGCTCAGCGTCGTCCTGCGTGCCGCGTGCACGGTCACGGTGGTGCGCCGCAGCGGCGCCTCGGCGTCCTGACCGGGCACCGCCACCCGGTCCACCGCCACCCCGCCAACCGGCGTCGCTACGACGAGCGCGACACCGGGGAGCGGATGGCCGACCGGGTGACCGCCTGGTTCGGGTCCTGGGACTTCATCGTCGCCCAGACGGTGGTCGTCCTCGCGTGGATCACCCTGAACCTCGTCGCCTGGACCCAGGCGTGGGACCCGTACCCGTTCATCCTGCTCAACCTCGTGTTCTCGACCCAGGCCGCCTACGCCGCGCCGCTGCTGCTGCTCTCCCAGAACCGGCAGGCCGAACGGGACCGCATCAAGGCCGAGCACGACTTCCGGGTGAACGAACTGTCCCTGCGGTACCTCTTCGCCTGGCACCGCGACGCCCACGGACCGGACTGTCGGTGCGTCGCGGAGCGCGACCCCGAGGTCGACGCCGTCCTCGCGGGCACCTCACCGGCTCTCCCGGGCAAGGCCGGACCCGAGTAGCAGGACACCCCACCGGCTCAGCCGAGCCCGAACTCCCGCATCTTCCGGTACAGGGTGTTCCGGCCGATGCCGAGTGCGGCCGCCGCGTGAGTGCGGTTGCCGTCCGCGGACCGCAGCGCCTCGGCCACCGCGTTGCGCTCGGCGGACTCCATCAGCGGCAGGGCCCGCCGCGAACCCCGGAGCTCCTCGGGCAGGTCGTCCTCCTCGACGAGCCCAGACGTCGCGCGGCGGGCCAGTGCGGCGACGGTGGTCTGCAGCTCGGCGAGGTCGCCGGGCCAGTGCCACGCGAGCAGCCGGTCCCAGACCGCCGGGGAGAACCGCGTCCGCGACCACGGCGGCCCCAGCTCCGCCACCACGGCCCGGACGAGCGCGGGCAGGTGATCGCGGCTGCGGGCGAGCGCGGGGAGCCGCACCGTGGTCGCGACGCGGCGCACGAGACCGGTCACCGCGTCGTCGGCGGCGTCGAGGTCGGCGGTGAGGACGACCGGCGCACCCCCGCCCAGCAGCGCCTGCACCTGGCCGACCGACGGGTACGGCGTCTCGTGGATCCGCCGGATCACCAGCCCCCGCCCCGACGCGACCGCACCACGCGCCGCCGCGAACCACTCCGGCTGCAGGGCCGGCTCGACGACCAGCGGGGCCTCGACGCCAGCGCGGCGCAGCACCGCCCGCGCCGTCCGCAGCTTCCCCGAGCCCGCGGGCCCGACGACCGCGACGGGCTCCCCGTGACGGCGGGCGTCCTCGAGCTGCCGGTCGACGTCGGGATCGTGGTGCACCGGCGGCCGCGCGACCGACGCCGCCGCCGGCCCGGCAGCGGCCTCCGAGACGTCCGGGACATCCGGGCGCCGGGCGAGCACCCGCACGCTGAACGCGCGCCACTCGCCGTCGTCGACCGGCTCGACGACGGCGTCGTACACGCCGTCCGAGAGCGGCACCGCCATCCGCTCGGGACCGCGTCGACGGTGGTCGTCCAGGTACCGCCACAGCACGGGGTGCAGGTCCGGCCCGACGTGGGCGAGACCGGACCGGTTGGCCAGCACGGTGTGCCGGTCCACGACGAGCGCCGCGCCGGGCGCCCGGTCGACGGCCAGGTAGGCCTCGACGAGCCGGCGGCGGCGCTCGCCGGCCCGGTCCAACAGGCCCGCCTCGATCTGGCGCCCGACGTCCCCGGCGAGGGCGGTCATCAGCGGGTGGACGTCGCGGGTGGCGCAGGCGAGCGAGAACGAGCCGACCACCCGCCCCGTGTACGGCTCGATGATCGGGGTCCCGGCGCAGGTGAGGCCCTCGAGGTCGGCGTTGTAGTGCTCGGGACCCCGGACGAGCACCGGGCGCCGCTCGACGAGCACGGTCCCGATGCCGTTCGTGCCGATCGAGCGCTCCGAGAAGTCGAACCCCTCCGCCGCGCTCGCCCGGTCCATCAGGGTGCGCTGGCGGCGGACGTCGGCGTGGCGCGCGACGATCCGGCCGCTCGCGTCGGAGAGCACCATGGCCACCGCGACGTCGGCGAGGCTCCACCGCAACCGGTCGAGCACCGGTTCGGCGGCGTGGCGCAGGGTCGAGGACGCGTCGTCGGGCTCGCGGTAGTCGATCCGGGCGGGCGCCACCGGCACGTTCTCCCCCGCGCAGCGCCGCCAGCTCGACTCGATGACCGGGGGGACCCCGGTGCTTCCCGGCGGGACCGCCAGCAGGCCGCCGTCGACGAGCGTCTCGCGGCTGCGCCGGACGAGCTCGCGCTGCCGCGACGACAGGGCGGGGAGCCGACTCTCGTCCCGGGACATCGTCGTCACCCGCCCAGCGTCACGCCCGGCACCGCCGGAGGAGGCGTTCCAGAACGGAACACCCCGTCGATGGTGCCCCGTCCTCATCCTGAGGTCCAGGTCACACGTTTTCACGATGAGCCCGGAGGACCCCACGATGACGACGGCGCCGTCCACCCGCCCCACCGACGCCCCGACCGGAGCCGAGGCGCTCCGCGCGCTCTACGCCGACTGGTCGGAGATCATCGCGACCACGCCCGGACTCACGATGCGCCTGTTCCGCAGCATCTTCGACGAGTGGCACCAGCCCACCCGAGAGCCCGAGGACGTCACCTACCGCGAGGAGACCGTCGGCGGGGTCCCCGGGATCTGGACGCTGCCGCTCGGCGCAGACCCCACGAAGGTCCTGCTCTACACCCACGGCGGCGGCTTCGCGGTCGGGTCCGCGGCCAGCCACCGCAAGCTCGCCGCGCACGTGGCCAAGGCCCTCGGTGTCACCGCGTTCGTCCTGGACTACCGCCGCGCCCCGGAGCACCCGCACCCCGCGCAGGTCGAGGACGGCGTCGCCGCGTTCACCGCTCTGACCGAGCGAGGGATCGCCCCGGCCGACATCACCACCATCGGCGACTCGGCGGGCGGCAACCTCGCCGTCGCGATCGCGCTCTCACTGCGCGAGCAGGGTGGGCCGCTGCCCGGGGCGATCGTCGCGTTCTCGCCGTGGCTGGACATGGAGAACGCCGGCGAGACCCTGGTGACCAACGACGCGACCGACGCGCTGATCACCGTCCCCCTGCTCGAGGGCATGATCGCCGGCGTCCTGGCCGGGGACGAGATCGACCCGCGGACCCCGCTGGCCAACCCGCTGCACGCCGACCTCTCCGGCCTGCCGCGGCTCTACGTCAACGCCGGCGCGCTCGAGTCGCTGGTCGACAACGCCACCCGGCTCGCCGAGCGGGCGAGGGCGGCCGGCGTCGACGTGACCCTCTCGGTCGTCGACGGCATGCAGCACGTCTTCCCGTGCCTGGCCGGCAACGCCGACGAGGCCGACACCGAGATCGCCGCGATCGCCGCCTGGTACCGCGGCTGACCGCGACCCACCCGTCGACGACGACCATAGGAGCACCCCCATGACCAGCACCCGCACCCCGGACCTCGACGCCGTCGTCATCGGCGCCGGCTTCGGCGGCATCTACATGCTGCACACCCTGCGCGACCGGCTCGGCCTCACCGTCAAGGCCTTCGAGAAGGGCGGCGGGGTCGGCGGCACCTGGTACTTCAACACCTATCCCGGCGCCAAGTCCGACACCGAGGGCTTCGTCTACCGCTACTCCTTCGACAAGGATCTGCTCCAGGAGTGGGACTGGAACACCCGCTACCTCGACCAGCCCGACGTCCTCGCCTACCTCCAGCACGTCGTCGAGCGGCACGACCTCGCCCGCGACATCCAGCTCGACACCGAGGTGACCGGAGCGGTCTTCGACGAGGAGACCGAGCTCTGGACGGTCACCACGGCCGACGGCGGATCGACCACGTGCCGCTACCTCGTCAACGCCCTCGGTCTGCTGGCCAGGAGCAACATGCCCGACATCCCCGGCCGGGACTCCTTCGCCGGGCGCCTGGTGCACACCAACGCCTGGCCCGCCGACCTCGACATCACGGGGAAGCGCGTCGGCGTCATCGGCACCGGCTCGACCGGGACGCAGTTCATCACCGCAGCCGGGAAGATCGCCGGGCACCTGACGGTGTTCCAGCGCTCCCCGCAGTACTGCGTGCCCTCCGGCAACGGCCCCGTGGACCAGGCCGAGGTCGACCGCACCAAGGAGGACTTCGACGCGATCTGGGACCAGGTCCGTTCCTCGGTGGTCGCCTTCGGGTTCGAGGAGAGCGGCGTCGAGGCGATGAGCGTCTCGGAGGAGGAGCGCCGTCGGGTGTTCCAGGAGAACTGGGACAAGGGCAACGGCTTCCGGTTCATGTTCGGCACGTTCAGCGACATCGCCACCGACCCGGAGGCGAACGCGGCTGCGGCGGCGTTCATCCGCGAGAAGATCGCCGAGGTCGTCGACGACCCGGAGACGGCCCGCAGGCTCACCCCGCACGACCTCTACGCCAAGCGCCCGCTGTGCAACGAGGGCTACTACGAGACCTACAACCGGGAGAACGTCGAGCTCGTGTCGCTGCTCGAGACGCCGATCGAGGAGATCACGCCGGCCGGGGTGCGCACCACCGACGGGGCCACCCACGAGCTCGACGTCCTGGTCTTCGCGACCGGGTTCGACGCGGTCGACGGCAACTACCGGGCGATGGACCTGCGTGGTCGCGGCGGCCGGCACATCGACGAGCACTGGACCGACGGCCCGACGAGCTACCTCGGCGTCTCCAAGGCCGGCTTCCCGAACATGTTCATGATCCTCGGCCCGAACGGCCCCTTCACCAACCTGCCGCCGAGCATCGAGACACAGGTCGAGTGGATCGGCGAGCTCATCGCGACCGCCGAGCGCAGGGGCGCACGGACCGTCGAGCCGACGCCGGCGGCCGAGGCCGGCTGGACCGAGACCTGCCGCGAGATCGCCGACGCGACGCTCTTCCCCCAGGCCGACTCGTGGATCTTCGGCGCCAACATCCCCGGGAAGAAGAACGCGGTGATGTTCTACATGGCAGGGATCGGGGCGTACCGCCAGCAGCTCGCTGACGTGGCGGCCAAGGACTACGAGGGCTTCCGACTGGGCGCGCTGACGGATGCGTGACCGCCGCCCGGAGGGTCCTCGGGTCGGCCCGACAGGCAGATGATCCTGGATTCCGGCTCATGTGGGGCCACGCCGGACGAGCAGCCCGTCCTCCCCGAGGAAGAGCCGGTCGTCGCGCCACCCCGCGTCGCACAGGGCGCGCAGCATCTCAGGCCACACCTCGCGATGACGGGCTCGGTACTCCGCGAGCCGGTCGGGGCGCACGTGGTGGACGAAGCAGTAGTGCGGCATGGGGGCGTCCTCCTCGCGGGGTCGGTCTTTCAGCGGTCCAGGACGGCCTCGAGGGCATCCCATCGTCCGACGTCGGGGACGGGATCGAACGTCTCGGTGATCACCTGTTCGGCCAGGAACGCCCGCAGGTCGGCGAGCCCGCCGTCGAGCGCCCCCAGGGCCCGGGCCTGCACCAGGACGTTGCCGGTCGCGGTCGCTTCGACGGGACCGGCGACCACGGGCAGGCCGCAAGCGTCCGCGGTGAGCCGGCACAGGAGCCGGTTGCGGGCCCCGCCCCCGACGACGTGGACGGTGTCGACGGTGCGTCCGGAGAGCGCCGCCGCGTCGCGGATCGTGCGCCGGTGGGCGAGCGCGAGGCTGTCGAGCACGCAGCGGACGATCCCCTCACGGCTCCCGGGGACGGGCTGCCCGAGCGCCGCGACGGCCTCGACGATGCGCGCGGGCATGTCGTCGGGTGCGAGGAAGACCTCGTCGGCAGCGTCGACCACCACCGACGGACCGTCGCACGCCTCCGCGCCGGCCAGCAGCGGCTCGAGCGGCGGCGAACCCCACGCCCGCAGGCATTCCTGCAGCAGCCACAGGCCCATGACGTTGCGCAGGTAGCGGACGGTGCCGTCGACGCCGCGCTCGTTGGAGAAGTTCGCGGCCCGGGAGGCCTCGGTGAGCACCGGCGCGTCGAGCTCCACTCCCGCGAGCGACCAGGTGCCGCACGAGACGTACGCGAACCGCTCGCTGGTTGCGGGGACGCCGACGACGGCTGACGCCGTGTCGTGCGACCCGACCGCGAGCACCGGGGTGGCGGGGTCGAGACCGGTGTGCGCGGCGACCGGGGCGGACACCGGTCCGACCAGGTCGCCGGGCGCACGCAGCGGCGGGAGCAGCGAGGGGTCGATCCCGACGCGCCGCGCGAGCTCGGTGTCCCACCCGGTCCCGTCGGCGGCCAGCAGCCCGGTGGTGGAGGCGTTCGTCAGCTCGGCGCCGCATACCCCGGTGAGCCAGTAGCCGAGCAGGTCGGGCACCAGCAGCAGCTGTCGGGCCGCGCCGAGCTGGGCGCTGCCGGCCGCGGACACGAGCTGGTAGATCGTCGTGAACGCCAGCTGCTGCAGCCCGGTCCGGGCGTACAGCTCGGCCGCGGGCACCTCCTGGTGCACGCGCTCCGCGACGCCGACGGTGCGGTCGTCGCGGTGGTGGACCGGCGTCCCGAGCAGCGCCCCGTCGGCGTCGAGCAGGCCGTAGTCGACGCCCCAGGTGTCGATGCCGACGCCGTCCACCGGTCCGACCTCGCGGAGCCCGGTGAGGATCTCGCGGTGCAGGCCGACGACGTCCCAGTGCAGGGTGTCGCGCACCCGCACCGGCCCGTTGGCGAAGCGGTGGACCTCGGTGAGCTCGAGGCCCGCCGCCCCGCCCACCCGCGCCCGGACGACCCGCCCGGACGAGGCGCCCAGGTCGACGGCGGCGACGGTGACGCCGTCGGTCCCGGGGCTCATCGCAGGAAGGCGGCCGCGACGCCGGCGTCGACCGGGACGTGCAGGCCGGTGGTGTGCGACAGGTCGTCCGAGCAGAGCACGAAGACCGCGTTGGCGACGTTCTCGGGCAGCACCTCCCGCTTGAGCAGGGTGCGCTGGGCGTAGAAGGCGCCGAGCTCGGACTCCTCGACGCCGTACACCGCGGCGCGCTGGGCGCCCCAGCCACCGGCGAAGATGCCCGAGCCCCGGACGACGCCGTCGGGATTCACGCCGTTGACCCGGATGCCGTGCTCGCCGAGCTCGGCGGCGAGCAGCCGGACCTGGTGGGCCTGGTCGGCCTTCGCCGCGCCGTAGGCGACATTGTTGGGGCCGGCGAACACCCCGTTCTTGGAAGCGATGTAGACGATGTCGCCGCCGAGACCCTGTGCGGTCATGACGCGGGCCGCCGCGCGGGAGACGACGAACGAGCCGCGGGCCATGACGTCGTGCTGGAGGTCCCAGTCGGCGTCGGTGGTCTCGAGCAGCGGCTTGGAGACGGAGAGGCCGGCGTTGTTGACCACGAGGTCGACGCCGCCGAATGCCAGCGCCGCGGCGTCGATGGCGGTGGCGACGGCGTCGGCGTCGGTGACGTCGACGGTGACGGGCACGGCCACGTCGGTGCTGCCGATGTCCTGGGCGACGGTCGTCGCGGCGTCCGCGTCGCGGTCGGCCACGACGACGGCGGCGCCCTCGGACGCGAGGCGGTGGGCGATGGCCCGCCCGATCCCCGACCCTCCGCCGGTCACGAACGCGATCCGCCCGGCCAGCGGCTTCGGCTCCGGGAGCCGCGCGAGCTTGGCCTCCTCGAGGGCCCAGTACTCGATGCGGAACTTCTCGGCCTCGTCGATGGGGGCATAGCTCGAGATCGTCTCGGCGCCGCGCATGACGTTGATGGCGTTGACGTAGAACTCGCCGGCGACGCGGGCGGTCTTCACGTCGGCACCGAAGGAGAACATGCCCACCCCGGGGACCAGCACGATCGCGGGATCGGCGCCGCGCATGGCGGGCGAGTCCCCGTCGGCGTGACGGGCGTAGTAGGCGCGGTAGTCCTCGCGGTAGGCCTCGTGGAGCTCCCCGAGCCGCGCGATGACGTCGTCGAGGGGGGCGTCCGCCGGGAGGTCGAGGACCATCGGGCGGACCTTGGTGCGCAGGAAGTGGTCGGGGCACGACGTGCCGAGGGCGGCCAGCCGCTCGAGTTCCTCGCGCGCGAGGAACTCCAGGACGGCGTCGCTGTCGGTGTAGTGCCCGACGACGCGGCGGTCGGTGGAGGCGAGCCCGCGCAGGACCGGGGCGAGCGCGGCGGCCCGGGCGTGCCGCTCGTCCTCGGGCAGTGCCGCGAAGCCGGGCCGCACGGCGCCGAACGCGACCGCGGGTCCCGTCCTGCCACGCGCGTCGATGTACTGCTGCGCGGTGCGGATGATCTCCAGTGAGCGCTGCTCGCACTCCTCGGAGGTCGCGCCCCAGGCGGTGATGCCGTGGCCGCCGAGGACGACGCCGATCGCCTGCGGGTTCTCCCGGGCGACCCCGGCGATGTCGAGCCCCAGCTGGAAACCCGGCCGGCGCCACGGCACCCAGACGACGCGGTCCCCGAAGATCTCCTTGGTGAGCGCCTCGCCGTCGGCGGCGGTGGCCACGGCGATGCCGGCGTCGGGGTGCAGGTGATCGACGTGGGCCGCGTCGACCAGCCCGTGCATGGCGGTGTCGATGGACGGGGCGGCACCGCCGCGGCCGTGCAGGCAGTAGTCGAAGGCGGCGACCATCTCGTCCTCGCGCTCGACGCCCGGGTAGACGTCGACCAGGGCGCGGACCCGGTCGAGGCGCAGGACGGCGAGTCCGGCCTCGGTGAGGGTGCCGAGGTCACCGCCTGACCCCTTGACCCACAGCAGGTCGACGTCGTGGCCCGTGGCGGGATCGGTGGCGGCGCCGGTCGCGGAGGTGTTGCCGCCGGCGTAGTTGGTCGTGGTCGGGTCGGCGCCCAGGCGGTTGCTGCGGGCGAGGAGGTCGCGGACGGGTACGGGGGTGCTCATGGGTCTGGGTGCTCCGGGGGTGTCGGTGGTCGGGTGCTCAGGCGCCCCAGCCGGCCTGGGTGCCGCCGACGCGCTCGGCCTCGATGCGCTCCTGGTGGCCGGAGCGGCGGTAGGCGCCGAGGGGATCGGGGTCGAGGCCCTGCTCGGAACGGACCTCGCGCAGCAGCGGGCGGACGTCGGTGGCGTAGGCGTCCATGAGGACCTCGTTCGCGCCGAGGACGTCCCCGGCCGCGCGGGCCGCCGCCAGCGCGTCGCGGTCGAGCAGGAGGGCCTTGGCCGTGGCCTCCTGCACGTTCATCACCGAGCGGATGATCGCCGGGATCTTGGCTTCGATGTTGTGGCACTGGTCGAGCATGTAGGCGATGCCGGAGTCCGGGGTGTGGACGCCGGCCTCGACGATCTCGTTCATGATCCGGAAGAGCTGGAACGGGTCGGCCGCGCCGACCATGAGGTCGTCGTCGGCGTAGAAGCGCGAGTTGAAGTCGAAGGCGCCGAGCCGTCCGGCCCGGACGAGGAACGCGACGATGAACTCGATGTTGGTGCCGGGCGCGTGGTGTCCGGTGTCGATGCAGACCGTCGCCCTGGGCCCGAGCTCGAGGCAGTGCGCGTACGACGTGCCCCAGTCCGGGACGTCGGTGTGGTAGAAGGCCGGCTCGAACAGCTTGTACTCGAGCAGGATCCGCTGGTCGGCGCCCAAGCGGTCGTACACCTCGCGCAGGGCCTCGGCGAGACGGTCCTGGCGGGCGCGCATCGAGTCCTGGCCCGGGTAGTTGGTGCCGTCGGCGAACCACAGCTTCAGGTCGCGGCTGCCGGTGGCGTCCATGACGTCGATGCAGGCGAGCAGGGCGTCGGTGGCCTTGCGCCGGACGCGGGGGTCGGGATTGGTGACGGAGCCGAGCTTGTAGTCGTCGTCCTGGAACACGTTGGCGTTGACCGCACCGATGCCGACGCCCTGCTCGGCGGCGTACTTGGCGAGTTCGGCGTAGTCGTCCACGCGGTCCCACGGGATGTGCAGGGAGACCGTCGGCGCCGCACCGGTGAGCCGGTGGACGACCGCGGCGTCGGCGATCTTCTCCCAGGGATCGCGCGGGACCCCGGCCTGGGCGAACACCTTGAAGCGGGTGCCGGAGTTCCCGTAGGCCCACGACGGGGTGTCGATGCTCTGCACGGCCAGATCCCGGCGGACGGCGGACAGGTCGGTCGCGGCCTCTGTCATCGATGAACTCCCTCAGCATCTCACGCCATGCGGGACGGCGTTCTTGGATCGTTTCATTCCAGACCGTAAGGATCGCCTGCCGCGCGGTCAACGGTATCGCTGCACGTCCGCTGGCTTGAGCGGTCCAGCACGATCGACACGACCTCGGCGGTTGTGATCTGGACGACGTCGTTCCTACCTTGCTGATTGATACGTTTCAAACAACGACCTCCCGCTGGTCGACGACGACGAGGAGAGCCCGGATGTCCGTGACACCGGAGACGGGGACCGGTCCCACCGGGGACGACGGCACCATCAGCAAGCAGCACTGGCGCTGGGCAGGTCTGGCCGGCATGGCCTCCTACCTGGACGCCGGGTCCATCGTCGCCCTGGCGTCGGGGCTGACCGTCTTCCAGGCAGAGTTCGGCCTGTCCACCACGGGCGTGGGCATCCTGGCCGCGATCGGGCCCAACGCGATCGGCTGCGCGGTCGGGGCCTTCTTCGGCGGCCGCCTGGGCGACAAGCTCGGGCGCAAGCGCATCTACCAGTACGACCTGCTCGTGTACGCGCTCGGGATCGCCCTGATCGCGCTCGCGGTGCACCCGGCGATGCTCTTCGCCGGCACCGTCATCGTCGGTCTCGCGGTCGGCGCGGACGTCCCGACCTCCCTGGCGCTGGTCGGCGAGTTCGCGCCGGACAAGGGGCGGGCACGCCTGCTCGGCTTCACCCAGGTCGCCTGGTACGTCGGCCCGGTGGTGGTGCTGCTGCTCGCGCTCGCCCTGAACCCGCTCGGTGTCCTGGGCACCCGGCTGGTCTTCGCGAGCCTGTTCCTCGTCGCGATCATCACCTGGGCCCTGCGCCGCGGGATCGCCGAGTCGGCGCGCTGGCGCTCGGCCAGCGAGCTGCCCGGCAGCGCCGCCCAGCGCGTCGGCGCCCTGTTCCGGGGCAAGCACCTGAAGGCGCTGCTCTACACCGGCACCTTCTACACGTTCTGGAACCTGGCGGCCGGCACCGCGGGGATCTTCACCCCGTACATGGTCAAGACGATCGGGGCGGGCTCGAACGCCGCCGGCGTCGCCCTGTCCTGCCTCGGCTTCGCCGCCGGCATCGTCGGCACGATCGCCCTGTTCATGCCCTTCTACGACCGCAGCCACGGCGTCCGCAAGGGCCTCTTCGCCCTCGGCGCGATCATGCAGATCTGCTCGTACGGGCTCTACCTGGTCGTCGACTTCACCGTGCCGAGCGTGATCGCCAGCGTCCTGCTCTTCTACATCGGCAGCGCGGTGGCCGGCGAGGCGACCTACAAGGTCACCAGTCAGGAGCTGTTCCCGACGATGCTGCGGGGCACGGCGCAGGGCGTCACCTTCGGCGTCGCCCGCCTGGTGCTCGGGGTGTTCAGCCTCGTGGTCCCGCTGCTGTCCGCGATCGGCATCGTCCCCGTGGCGCTGCTGCTGACACTGTTCCTGCTGATCAGCGGCATCGTCGGCTACCTCGCGATGCCCGACACCACCGGGAAGTCCCTCGAGCAGATCGAGTCCGAGCGCGCCGACCGGCCCGCGGCGGCCCCGGCCAGGTCCTGAGCCCCCTCCCCCGGCCCGCCACCACGGCCCGGTCCCGCCAGCCGCGGGGCCGGGCCGTCGGTGCGTTCCCGACTCAGGCGGAGGCGCTACGCCCCAGCAGCAGCGTGGACGACCGCACGACGAGCTCCGGGGCGAAGACGACGTTCCGGTGCTCGTGCTCCGGGCCCGCGGCCACCTCGTCGAGGAGCAGCTCCACCGCGGTCTGCCCGAGGAGCTCGCTCGGCTGGGCCACCGAGGTCAGCGGCACCGCTGCCGCCTCGGCGAACTCGATGTCGTCGTAGCCGACGATCGCCAGGTCGTCCGGCACCCGCAGACCCCAGTGCACGCAACGCTGCAGCAGCCCCAAGGCCAGCAGATCGTTGGCGCAGAAGACACCGGTCGGTCGGCGACCAGACGGAAGTCCCGCCAACCGCTCCCCCGCCCGGCGCCCCTCGGCCACCGTCAGCCCTGCCGTCTCGACGACCACGAGGTCGGCCGGGTCCCGTCCGGCGCGTTCGAGCGCGCCCCGGGCCCCGGCGAGTCGA
>NZ_JBVPVA010001060.1:0-5895 GCF_055612215.1 Actinomycetospora sp.
GGAGCGGGACGGGCGCCGCGGCCCGCCGGACCGGGGGCGCGAGCGTGGGACCGACCGCGACGGCCGGCGCGGTCGGTCCGGCCGGGGCCGCACGCGGCCGCTCCCGGCGGTCCCCGTCGTCCGCCTCCCGCGCGGTCGGACGGCCCACGGGCCCGGGCAGGGCGACCCGCGACGGCGTCGTCGGCAGGCCGGTGTCCGCGCCGCCGTGGTGCAGCGTGTCGGTGGCCGCCTCGCCGCGGTGCAGCGTGTCGGTGACGGCGTCGGTGTGCTCGTCGGACGCGGGCCGCGCCGTGGGACCCGCTTCCGGGTCCGGCCGTCGCAGCCCGCGCGACCGCCGCGGCACGCTCGCCCGGCGCTCGTCGTCGGCGTCCTGCGCACGGGGGCGTCCCGAGCCGCCCCTCCCCGGACGCGCCACGACCGTCGCCATCGGGACCAGCCGGCGTCCGCCGTCGCGACCCGTCACGGGGCCTCCCCGCCCGGCGCCGGGCGCCGGCGCCCGTCCAGCCACGTCTGGAGGATCTCCACGGCGGCCGCCTGGTCGATGACGCGGCGCTGGGCGCGCCCCTTCACCCCGCGGTCCGAGAGCATCCGGGTGGCCGTGACGGTGGTGAGCCGCTCGTCGGCCCGGGTGATCGGGAGGTCGGTCACGGAGTGCTCGGCGAGCACCTCGCGCAGGTCCTCGACGTAGGCCCGCGCCGCCTGCGCCGCCGGACCCTCGCGCCCGGCGAGCGTGCGGGGAAGGCCCACGACCACCTCGACCACCTCGTGCTCGGTGACGAGCTCCACCAGCCGGTCCAGGTCGGACCACGTCGTCTCGTCGCGATCGAGCGTAACGAGGGGGGTCGCAAGGGTCCCCGCGGGATCGGAGAGGGCGACGCCGACGCGCACCGCGCCGACGTCGACCCCCAGGACCCGGCCCGGCGGCACCGCGTCGGCTCCCACGGGCTAGGCGCCCGCCGTCCCGGCGACCTGCGCGCGCAGTGCGTCGATCGCGGCGCCGATGCCCGCGTCCATCCCGCCCGGGCCGCCGGCGGGCGACCCGCCGCCCTGGGCGAGGTCGGCCTTCCCGCCGCCGCGGCCGCCGATGGTCGGGGCGAACCCCCGGACGAGGTCGCCCGCGGCCAGGCCGCGGTCGCGGGCGGCGGCCGTCGTCGCCACCACGAAGGAGACCTTGTCGCCGTCGGGGGCGAACAGGGCGACCACGCCGGGCCGGTCGCCGAGCCGGCCGCGGACGTCGGAGGCCAGGGTGCGCAGGTCGTTGCCGCCGACCCCGTCGGGCGTGCGGGCGGCGACCAGCGCGATGCCGTCGGCTCCGCCGATCACGTCCGCGCCGTCGGCCAGGGCCCCGGCGGACTCGAGCACCGCGCGGGCCCGCACGGCCTCGAGCTCCTTCTCCGCGGCGCGCAGCCGGTCGACGACCCCGGAGATCCGCTCGGGGAGCTCCTCGGGCTGGGCGCGGAACTGCTCGGCGAGCTGGTTGACCAGCACGTGCTCGCGGGCGAGGAAGCGGAAGGCGTCGATGCCGACGAGGGCCTCGACGCGGCGCACGCCCGAGCCCACCGAGCCCTCGGAGAGGAGCTTGACCAGGCCGAGCTGCCCGGCGCGGCCCACGTGCGTGCCGCCGCAGAGCTCGCGGGAGTAGTCGCCGACCTCGACGAGCCGCACGGCGTCGCCGTACTTCTCGCCGAACAGCGCGATGGCCCCGAGCTTGCGGGCCTCGGCCATGCTCGTGACGAACGCGCGGACCTCGTCGTCGCCGAGCAGCACCGAGTTGACCTCGTCCTCCACGTCGGCGAGGACCGAGGTGGGCACGGCCCCGGCCGGCGAGGTGAAGTCGAACCGCAGGCGCCCGGGGGCGTTGAGGGAGCCGGCCTGGGCGGCCGAGTCGCCGAGGGCCTTGCGCATGCCCGCGTGCACGAGGTGCGTGGCGGTGTGCGAGCGCGAGATCGCCGACCGGCGCTCCATGTCGATCTGGGCGGAGACGGCGGCGTCGCGGGTGACCTCGCCGTGCAGGACGCGGCCGCGGTGCACGCTCAGCCCGGGGACGGGCGTCTGCACGTCGGTGACCTCGACGGTGAACCCGTCACCGAACAGCCGGCCGGTGTCGGACTGCTGGCCGCCGCCCTCGGCGTAGAACGGCGTGCGGTCGAGCATGACCTCGACGTCGTCGCCCTCGACGGCGGCCGGCACCCCCACGCCGTCGACGACGAGCCCGACGACCGTCGCGTCCGCGCGCTGGTCGGTGTAGCCGAGGAAGTCGGTGAGGCCGGACCGCTCGAGGACCTCGCGGTAGGCGCTGGCGTCCGCGCCGCCGTGCTTGCGGGCGGCGGCGTCGGCCTTGGCGCGGGCCCGCTGCTCGTCCATGAGCGTGCGGAAGGCACCCTCGTCGACGGCCAGCCCGGCCTCGGAGGCCATCTCGAGGGTGAGGTCGATCGGGAAGCCGTAGGTGTCGTGCAGGGCGAACGCCGACGAGCCCGGCAGCGTCGTCGAGCCCGAGGCGCGGGTCTCGGCCACGGCCGACTCGAAGATGCGCGAGCCGGTGGCCAGCGTGGCGAGGAAGGCCTCCTCCTCGCGGCGCACGACGGCGGCGATCCGCTCGTAGCTCGTGGCGATCTCCGGGTAGGACGGGCTCATCGCGTCGCGGACGACGCCGACGAGGTCGACCAGCACCGGCTCGGTGATCCCGAGCAGCCGGGCGTTGCGCACGACGCGGCGCAGCAGCCGGCGCAGCACGTAGCCGCGGCCCTCGTTGCCGGGGACCACGCCGTCGCCGATGAGCATGGTGCCGGTGCGGACGTGGTCGGCGATCACGCGGAAGCGGACGCCGTCCTCCTCGCCGCTCCGGTCGTAGGACCGGCCCGAGAGCTGCTCCACGCGGTCGATCACCGGGCGCACCAGGTCGGTCTCGTAGACGTTGTCCACGCCCTGGAGCAGGAAGGCGACGCGCTCGACGCCGAGCCCGGTGTCGATGTTCTTCGACGGCAGCTCGCCGATGGGGGCGGCGCCGTACTTCGGGCTCTGCTCCCCTCGCACGTCCTGCATGAAGACGAGGTTCCAGATCTCGACGTAGCGGTCCTCGTCGACGACCGGGCCGCCGTCGAGCCCGTGCTCGGGCCCGCGGTCGTAGTAGATCTCCGAGCAGGGCCCGCCGGGGCCGGGGATGCCCATGTCCCAGTAGTTGTCGCGGCCGTCGCGGCGCTGGATGCGCTCCGACGGCAGGCCGATCACCTCGTGCCAGATGCGCTCGGCCTCGTCGTCGTTCTCGTAGACCGTGACCCAGATGCGCTCGGGGTCGAAGCCGTACCCGCCGTCGTCCTGGGAGCCGGTGACCAGCGCCCAGGCGTGGCGGATCGCGCCGTCCTTGAAGTAGTCGCCGAAGGAGAAGTTGCCCGCCATCTGGAAGAACGTGTTGTGGCGGGTGGTGTGCCCGACGTTCTCGATGTCGCCGGTGCGCACGCACTTCTGCACCGAGGTGGCCGTCGGGTACGGCGGCGGGGCCTCCCCGAGGAAGTACGGCTTGAACTGCACCATCCCGGCGTTGACGAACAGCAGCGTCGGGTCGTCGAGGATCAGCGAGGCGCTGGGGACGGGGGTGTGCCCGGCGTTCTCGAAGTGGGCGAGGAAACGGCGGCGGATCTCGTGGGTCTGCACTTCTGTCCTGCTCTGGGTGTCAGGGGCCGGTGAGGCGAGGCGGTGGGGGCGGGGTCAGCGACCCGCGGCCCCCCGCCGGGGCGCTCGCGCGTGTCGCGCGGGGATCGGCGCCGGCTCCGGGGGCGGCGGGAGCACGGCCGGACGCACCGGGATCCGTGCCGTGTCCTCCACGTAGGAGTACAGCTCCTCCTCGCGCTCGGTCATCGCGGCGCGCACCTCGGCCCCGAAGGCGCCGAGGCCGGCGCCGAGCTCGCGCAGGCCCTCGCCGAGGCTGGCGCCGACGCCCGCGGGGCTGGCGCGGTGGGCGGCCTGGGACACCTTGCGGGTGGCACTGACGCCGATCGCGACGCCGACACCCATCCAGAACAGTCGCTTCATCCCCGGGCACTCCGCTTGCCGTTGCTCTTCGCGGTCCGCTTCGACGGCGGCGCGTTCCTCAGTCTCCGTGCCTGGCTGGCCTTGCGCAGCCCATATGACAGGGCGGCGACCTTCACCAGCGGGCCGCCGAACGTCGCGGTGAACAGCGAGCTCAGCGCGCGGGTGTTGGCGGCGACGGCCTGCACGCTGGCCGTCACGCCGTCGACCCGCTCGAGCTGGGTGTTCACCGTGGTCAGCGTGACCTGGGCGTCGTCCAGCAGCGGGCCCGAACCCTCGTGCGCCTTGCGGATGGCGATCGTCGCCTCGTCGAGGGTGCGCCCGAGCTTGAGCAGGGGCACCGCCAACAGCAGCACCAGGATCACGAACGCGGCCGCAGCGATGATCGCCGCGATCTGCCCGACCGACACGGTCACTTCCCCTTCGGCTGGGGTCCAAGGACGTCCGCGGACGAGGACCCGGACGAACCGGGTGCTCCGTGCGGTGGCGGAAGGCTACCCGGGTGACCACGGCGCGCGGTGGGCCGCCCCGGACGATCACTCAGCCGCGGACGACGTCGCGCAGCCGCGCCAGTCGCTCGGCGATCGCCCGTTCCTCGCCGCGCCCGGACGGCTCGTAGTAGTCGTGGCCCACCAGCTCGTCGGGCGGGTACTGCTGGGCCACGACGGCCGCGCGGTCGTCGTGCGGGTAGCGGTAGCCGACGGCGTTGCCGAGCTTCTCGGCGCCGGCGTAGTGCCCGTCGCGCAGGTGCGGCGGGACGGAGCCGGCCGCGCCGCTGCGGACGTCGGACATCGCGGCGTCGATCGCGGTGATGACCGCGTTGGACTTCGGCGCCGTCGCGAGGTGGATCGTGGCCTGGGCGAGGGCGATGCGGCACTCGGGCAGGCCGATGAGCTGCACCGCCTGGGCCGCGGCGGTGGCGGCCAGCAGCGCCGTCGGGTCGGCGAGCCCGACGTCCTCGCTGGCGTGCACCACGAGGCGCCGGGCGATGAACCGCGGGTCCTCCCCCGCGACGATCATGCGGGCCAGGTAGTGCAGCGCGGCGTCGGGATCCGAGCCGCGGATCGACTTGATGAACGCGGAGATGACGTCGTAGTGCTGGTCGCCCGCGCGGTCGTAGCGCACCGCGACCTCGTCGACGACCTGCTCGACGACCGCGAGGTCGATCACGCCGCCCGGCTCGACCGCGTCGGCGGCGGCCTCGAGCGCGGTCAGGGAGCGCCGGCCGTCGCCCGCGGCGAGCCGGACGAGGTGCGCGCGGGCCTCGTCGGTCAGCGTCACGGTGCCGCCGAGGCCGCGCTCGTCGGCGACCGCGCGGTCGAGCAGGGTGCCGACGGCGGCGTCGTCGAGGGCGTGCAGGCCGAGGACCAGGCTGCGCGAGAGCAGCGGGGCGACGACGGAGAAGCTCGGGTTCTCGGTGGTGGCCCCGACGAGCAGCACCACCCGGTCCTCCACGGCGCCGAGCAGGGCGTCCTGCTGGGTGCGGCTGAAGCGGTGGATCTCGTCGATGAACAGCACCGTCCGGCGCGGCTCGGCGGCGGCGAGGCGTCGGCGTGCCACCTCGATGATCCCGCGGACCTCCTTGACGCCCGCGCTCAGGGCGGAGAGCGCCTCGAACGAGCGGCCGGTGGCGTGGGAGATGAGGCGGGCGAGGGTCGTCTTGCCCGTGCCGGGTGGGCCGTGGAGCAGCACCGACGCCGGGGCGGCACCCTCGACGAGGCGGCGCAGCGGGGCGCCCGGGGCCAGCAGGTGGTCCTGCCCGACGACCTCGTCGATGCTCGCGGGGCGCATCCGCACGGCCAGCGGGGACCGGGGCCGGTCGCCCTGCGGGGCCGGGCGGTCCTCGACGACGCCGCGGGTCACCGGCCG
>NZ_JBVPVA010001135.1:0-13611 GCF_055612215.1 Actinomycetospora sp.
ACGCCGAGCACACGAACGAGCTCACCGCCACGTACCTCAACCGGCTCTCCGACCTGCTCTTCGTCCTCGGCCGCTGCGCCAATCCCGAGGGCGACACGCTGTGGCAGCCGGGCCGGGACACCGACACCTCCGAGTCGTCGAGGAGCTAGCCGTCGTCCAACGCGCTGATGCGAAGGTCGGACATCGCCGAGGAGCGTCGGAAGGCTCAGCGCATCAGTGAGGGATTGCCCCTCCGAGGAGCCCTCAGCACGTTGGCGCGATGCTGCTCGAGCAGCACCCCGAGGCCTCAGCCGTCGACGCCTCGACGCGGAGCGGGCGCGCCCGCTCCGCGTCCACGGTGCGCTACTTGGTGGCGGAGACGCCGATGCCGGCCAGGTCGTGTTCGGCGACCCAGGCGGCTTCCTGACCGTCCTCGGGGAGGAGCTCGCCCCATTCCATGACGTCGCGGGGGCGGACCTCGTGCAGGGCGACGAGGATGTCGGCCTTGTCCTGGCCGGAGATGCGGGCCCACATATCGGTGAGTCGACGCACCAGCTCGCTGCGTACCTCCTGCGAGCGGCCGGTCCGGATCAGGCCGAGGGTCTTCGAGGCGGTGGAGCGCTCGCCACCGGCGTAGACGGAGCCGGGGGCGACCTCCTCGTAGGTGACGTGCACGAACTTGCGCGGTGTGCCGTTGGTCAGCGCGCAGTGGATGTCGGTGATCTCGAGGGCGATCTGCTGCTTCTGCTCGTCGGAGAGCAGGCCTTGCGGGATCGAGCAGCGGTAGACGGGCATGGTTCCTCCGTACGGGTCGGGTCGGGTCGGTTGGAGCGGACTCAGAGCCGGGTCAGAGCTCGGCGACGGCGATCAGTTGTTTGCCGACGACGGCGTTCTCCATCGCGGTGTGCGCGGCGGCGGTGTCCTCGAGCGGGTGGACGTGCAGGGGCAGGCCGAAGTCGGGACCGACGCCGATGGCGCCTTCCTCGGCTGCGCGGCAGAGAGCGTTGGCCGCGGCGGCTCGCTGGCCCGCGGTGAGGGTGTAGAGGATGACGAACCCGATCTGCAGGTTCAGCCACATGGCGTCCTGGACGGTCAGGTCGAGCGCGGCGCCGCCGTCGTTGGCGTAGACGGCGAGGACGCCGCCGGTGGTCAGGACCCCGAGGTCGATGGTGGCGTTCACGGCCGGAGCGACCTCGACGACGCGGTCGACGCCGTCGGGTGCGAGGTCGCGGACCCGCGCGACGACGTCGTCGTCGCGATAGTTGATGACGTGGTCGGCGCCCGCGGCGGCGGCGAGGGCGCCCTTCTGCGGTGAGCTCACGGTGGTCAGCACGGTGGCGCCGGCCCATCTCGCGAGCTGGATGGTCGCGTTGCCGACGGCTCCGGCGCCGCCGGCGACGAGGACGGTGGTGCCGGCCAGGGCTTCGGTGTGGAGTTCGGCCGGGCCGTTCTCGCCGAGGGTCAGGACGCGGTGGGCGGTGAGGAACGGGACGCCGAGCGTCGCGCCGAGCTCGAACGACGCGCCATCGGGGAGCGGAGCGACGAGCTCGGACGGGAGCGTGACGAACCGTTGGGCGGTGCCCGCGAGCCGTCGGTAGGCGGCGAGGTGGGTCCAGACCCGTTGCCCGGGCTCGAACCGGTCGACGGCGGGGCCGACGGCGCGGATGCGCCCGGCTCCGTCGTGGTGGGGCACCTGGACCTCGCCCTCGGGAATGGGCAGTCGCAGGGTCCGGCGGGCCTTGACGTCGGCGGGGTTGACCCCGGATCTCGCGATCTCGATCTGGACCTCGCCCGGACCGGGAGCGCGGACGGGAAGGTCGAGGGGGTGCAGCACGTCGGGGTCCCCGGCGACCGCGTACCCCACCGCGGGCGATGTGCTCCCGACGGTCCCCAGTGCCATGCCGGTCACCGGCCCGCGGTCGCGGCCATGGCGGCCGGACGGGTCCGCGGGCGCGGGCGGGCCCGGGGCACGGTCACGGGCTCCGGGCCTGCGACAACACGGTTGCTGACCGAGCCGAGACCCTCGACGGTCAGGGTGACCACGTCGCCGGGGACCAGGGGCGGGAGCTCCTCGCGGGAGCGCCCGCGACCCCAGAGCTCGCCGAGGCAGCCGCCGTTGCCGCAGGTGCCCGAGCCGAGGACGTCGCCGGGGCGGACGACGGTGCCCCGGGAGGCGTAGGCGACCAGGTCCTCGAAGGGCCAGCCCATGTTGGAGAGCAGGTCCTGGCCGATGACCTTTCCGTTGATCTCGGCGGTCAGTCCCAGGGCGAGGAAGCCGTCGGCGTCGCGGTAGGGCTCGATCTCGTCGGCGGTGACGAGGTAGGGGCCCAGGGTGGTGGCGGTGTCCTTGCCCTTGGCCGGCCCCAGGCCGATCTGCATCTCGTGGGCCTGCAGATCGCGGGCGGACCAGTCGTTGAAGACGGTGTAGCCGACGATGTGCTCGCGGGCCTGCTCGGGGGAGAGGTCGCGGCCCTCGCGGCCGATCACCGCGGCGACCTCGAGTTCGAGGTCGAGGACCTTGCTGCCGGGCGGGACCGGCACGTCGTCGTGGGCGCCGATCATCGCGTAGGGGTTGGTGAAGTAGAAGGTCGGGATCTCGTACCAGGCCTCGGGCACGCCGGCCTCGCTGGAGACGGTGCGCCGCACGCCCTCGACGTGCTCTTCGAAAGCGACGAAGTCCCGCACCGTCGGGGGCTGGAACGGCGGGAGCAACCGCACCTCGGACACGGCGACGCGCTCGGCGGACGAGGCGGAACGACCCGCCTCGAGCAGGCCCGGCTGCCCGTCCTGCAGGAGGTCGAGCACATTCGTGCCGGTCGGCAGGGGCGCGATCCCCTCGCCGTCGACGACGCCGCTGCGGACCTCGTCGTGGTGGAGATAGGTCGCGAAACGCATGGTGGAAGCTCTCCTGGTGTGGGGTGCGTACGGTCGGCTCGGCGTCAGGCCGAGCAACTCAGGGGCAGCCCGCCGTTGTAGGTGACCATGTCGGCGAGAGCGGGATAGATGTCGACGCCCTGCCCGCCGGGGAGGCCGTCGAGGTCGGCGTAGGCGCGGTGCAGGTTGCCGACGAGCCGTTCGGCGTCGTGCCAGTCCTTGAAGCGGCCGAGGTCGGCGTCGAGGGCGGTGGCCAGCGGCGTCAGGCCGGCGGCGCGGCCGGCGGTGGCGAGGTCGAGGACGAAGCGCAGGTACTCGACGGTGTCGACGAGCGGTGCCGCGTCGTGGAAGACCGGGCCGTGGCCGGGGACGACCGTGCGGGCCCCGAGGGGGACCAGCGTCTTCTCGAGGACATCGATCGCGCCGGTGACCGAACCCATGAGCAGGAAGGGGGTGCCGCCGTGGAAGACGAGGTCGCCGGCGAACACCACGGAGTCCTCGGGCAGCCAGACGATCACGTCGTTGGTGGTGTGGGCCGGGCCCCCGACGTGGACGATCTCGGCGCGCCGCTCGCCGAGGTGCAGCGTCACGCGGTCGGTGAAGGTCAGGAACGGCGGCTCGAGGGGCAGCGAACCCCAGTCGGGGTTGTCCCAGTACGGGAGCTCGCGCGCCGGCCCGAAGTCGATCACCTCGGTGCGGGCCCGTTCGTGGGCGACGATGGTGGCTCCGTCGAACAGGGCGTTGCCGAAGGTGTGGTCCCCGTGGTGGTGGGTGTTGACCAGGGTCCTGACCGGGGCCGGGGACAGCCCGCGGATCGTCTGCAGGAAGGCCCGGGTGCGGCGCTCGGTGGAGCAGGAGTCGATCGCGGTGATGCCCTGGGGGCCGACGAGGACGCCGGTGTTGTTGATCCACCAGGTCCCGTCGGGCTGGATGTAGGCGTGGACCCCGTCGGCCACTTCCTGCAGCGTCGGCGGGGCCGGGCTGGTGATGTCGTGGGTGTGCGCGCTCACGACGACACCGCCCCGTGCCGGCCCTGGCCGCGGGCTGCTGCGTCGACGGCCCGAACGATGTTCTGGTAGCCCGTGCAGCGGCAGATGTTGCCGGTGAGGGCCTCCTCGATCGCGGGCCGGTCGGGAGCGGGGTCCTCGGCCAGCAGCGCGGTCGTGCACAGCACCATGCCCGGCAGGCAGTACCCGCACTGGAAGCCGTTGGTGTCCCAGAACGCCTGGGCCACGGGGTGGACCTCGCCGCCGCCGGAGAGTCCCCGCAGTGTGGTGATCTCCCGGCCGGCCGCGCGGTGGTTGGGCACCAGGCACGACTTGAACGGATCGCCGTCGATGAGCACCGTGCAGGTGCCGCAGTCCCCGTTGCGGCACCCGAGGCGGACGCTGCGGTCCGCGAGGTCCTCGCGGAGCACGTCGACCAGCGGGGTGCCGGGGTCCTCGGGCAGGGCGACGGGTCGCCCGTTGAGACTCGTGGTCGTCGCTGTCGGGTTCATCGGGTCGGCTCCGTCTCGCTGGCGGGTGGGGACACGTCGGGCAGGAGCGCGTCGCGCACGGCACGGATCGCGATGGCGGCCGCCACCCGACGCCGGTAGCCGGCCTCGGCCTGGGCGTCGGACCACCACCCGATGCCGGTGTCGGCGACGGCGGATTCGAGCGCGGTGCGCACGGCGTCCCGGTCGGCGGCGGTGGGCGCGGCAGGGTCGTCGAGGACGAGCGGCGGCAGCGTGACCGGCCGCTCGAGCGCGGCGCCGACGGTGAGGGTGACCCGGGGGCCCTCGAGACGGGCGGCGGCATTCGTGATCGGCCAGCCACCCGAGGCGGTCAGCAGCTTCGCGTAACCCCATCGTGCCGCCCTGGGCGCGACGGAGATCCCGACGAGCATCTCGCCGGGCGTCAGCGCGGTGCGGTACGCGCCGCGGAAGAACTCCGCGGCGGGCACGCTGCGCCGTCCCGACGCGGTGGCGAGCTCGAGCTGCGCGTCGAGGCCGACGAGACCGGTGGGCACGTCGGAGGAGGGGTTGGCGTGGCAGGCGGAGCCGCCGATGGTGCCCTGTCCGCGGATCTGCGGGCCGCCGGTGATCCGCGCGGCGAGACCTCGCAGCAGGGCGAGCGCGGGGTGCCGGTCGCGCAGCAGGGCCCGGTAGGTGACCGCCGGACCGAGCCGGACTCCACCGTCGCCTTGGGCGTCGATGTCGCCGAAGCCGGGCAGGGCGGCGATGTCGATGACGGGTGGCGGGCGGTGGTCGTGGGCCAGGCGCGGGAGCACGACGGTGGCCCCGCACGCCAGCAGGCTGCCCGGTTCGCGGGACAGCAGGGCGAGGGCGTCGTCGAGGTCGGCCGGCACCGAGAAACGCAGGCCGGTGGACAGGGCAGCGCTCATGACGGGGCTCCGGCGAGGGCCTCGGTGGCCGATCCGACAGCGGCCTGATCGGCGAGGGCGAGGACGCGCGGTGGCGTCATCGGCACGGTGACCGAGGTCCCGGGGGCACAGCGCAGCGCGTCGCGCACGGCGCCGCTGATGGCGGCGGCGGCCCCGCCGACGCCCGACTCGCCGGCTCCCTTGGTGCCGAGCACGGTGAACGGCGATGGCGACTCGAGGTGCCCGGTGGTGATCACCGGGATGTCCTTGATCCGCGGTACCAGGTAGCGCTTGAAGTCGGTGGCGATCGGATGTCCCTCCGGGTCGTGGGGCTCCTCCTCCTGGAGGGCCACCCCGAGACCCATGGCGACCGCGCCGTGCAGCTGGGCCTCGACGAGCCCGGGGTTGATGACCACGCCGCAGTCGTGCACGGCGGTCAGGGCGCGCACGTGCGGGAGACCGGTGTCGATCTCCACGTCCACCGCAGCGACGTGCACCGAGTAGGAGTAGGTGGGGTAGATCTGGATGCGGCCGTCCGCATCGGGGATCGACTGCAGGTTCCCCGGCCCGTAGGTGCGGGTCGCCTCGAGCTGCGGTTCACCGATTCCCGGCAGCGCCGATCCCAGCGACCGGAACGCCAGGGCGAGCGCGGGCAGGGGCATCACCCGGGTGGGGTCGTGGGCGACGCGGTACACGCCGTCGGCGACCGCGATGTCCTCGGGCCGCGCGCCGAGCAGGGCCGCGGCCGCCGCCACCAGCTTCTCGCGGAGCTCGGCGGCGGCCAGGTGGGCCGCCGACCCGCCCACCAGCACGGCCCGGCTGGAGAAGCTGCCCGAGCCGTAGGGAGTGGTCTCGGTGTCCCCCTGCACCACGCGGACCTCGGCGGCCGTCATACCGAGCTGGGCGGCGACGATCTGGGCGATGGCGGTCTCGCTGCCGGTGCCCGGGCTGGTCACGCCGGTGAGCACCGTGGCGCGTCCGCTGGTGTCGAGCCGAACGGTCGCGGTCTCGTACCCTCGGGCGAGTCCGCCGCCACCGTCGAACCCCTCGGGGGTGAGCTCGAACGCCACCCCGATGCCCAACCGGGTGTCGACGGCGGTGTCCGCTCCGGCGTCCGCCCGTCGTTGCTGTTCGGCGCGCAGCTCGTCGTAGTCGGCGAGCTCGAGGACCAGGTCGAGCGCGCGGTGGTAGTCCCCCGAGTCGAGGGTCATCGTGGGCGTGCGGTGCGGGAGACGGTCGCTGGTGAGCAGGTTGACCCGCCGCACCGCCACCGGGTCGAGGCCGAGGCGGCGGGCCACGTCGTCGAGGGCGGTCTCGAGGACGAGGCAGGTGATCTCCTTGCCGAACCCGCGAGCGCCGTTCCACGGGCCCTTGTTCGTCATCACCTCGCGCCAGCGCACCGCGAAATCGGCGATGTCGTAACCGCCCGGGAACGTGGCGGCGCCGACCATCGGCATCAGCGGGCCGGGGTTGGCCGTCAGTGCCCCGATGTCGGCCTCGAGGTCGACCTCGAGCGCCTCGATCCGCCCCGAGGCGTCGGCGGCGACCCGGAAGCTCGCCTCGTAGTCCCGGGCGCCCACGAGCAGCGCCTCCGGGCGCGTCTCCACCCACCGCACGCGGCGGCCGAGGAGCTTGGCTGCCAGACAGGTCAGCGGTTCCTCGGGCAGGCCGATGAACTTGAACCCGAAGGCGCCGCCCAGCGCCGGGGTCACGACATGGACGTCGCTCTCGGCCATCCCGAGTTGGCGGGCCAGGTCCGCCCGGAACATGTGTGGCTGCTGCACCGAGGCCCGCACGACTAGCCGGTCGGCGACGGGATCCCACGAGGCGATGCATCCCCGTGGCTCCAGCGGAACAGCGCTGCTGCGGCTCATCCTCACCCGCCCCGACACCACGTGCGCCGCCGCGTCGAACCGAGCCGCGGGATTCCCGGCGGCCACCGCGGCGCCCATCACCACGTTGCTCGCCAGGTCGGGGTGCTGGCGCACCGCGTCCGGCGCGGTCGCGGCGGCGATGCCGAGCATCGGCTCGAGGACCTCGTAGTGCACGTCGACCAGCTCGGCCGCGGCGTGTGCCTGCTCGAGGGTCTCGGCGACCACCAGCGCGACCGGCTCGCCCACGAAGCGCACGAGCTCGACCGGCAGACACGGCAGGGCGAGGGGACCCGGGGTGCCCGTCAGCGGCGGCGGGGTCATGCACAGCAGCGGGCCGATCGGGCCGCCGGTGTCCGCCCCCGACATCGCGGCGAGCACGCCCGGCGCCGCCAGCGCGGCGCCCGTGTCAACCGCCCGGATGCGGGCGTGCGGGTGGGGACTGCGCACGAACACCAGGTGCGCGTCGGGCTGCTCGGTCTCGTCGTCGAGGAACGGCACCAGACCGCGCACATAACGATCACCGCGCAACCGGCGACCGGACTCCTCGGGATGATTCATCCATTCCTCCACTCACTGACAATGCTGAGTGAGCACTCACTCGGCAGAAGGTACGTGGCAGCTGTGATGTGCGTCAACAGTTTCTCCGGAGGCCCGGCCGGAACCCCGGGAACAGGCCCGGGAAAGCTGAGTGAACGCTCAACAGGTCGTGCTTCGTGCTAGCGTCGTCAGATCGCCGTGCTGGAGGAGGGTGGGACGATGTCGATGCGAACGCGGATCCTCGAGGCGACAGCCAAGATCCTCCGGGAGGAGGGCTTCGCGGCGGTGACCTCCAAGCGCGTGGCCGCGGAGGCCGACTGCGCCGAGGGATCCATCTTCGGGCATTTCGGCGACAAGGGCCGCCTCCTCGGCGCGGTCCTGTCCTACGGTCTGCCGGAGGTCAAGGTGCTGGGGGAGGCGGTCGAGCGCGGCGCCCACCGTCCGCTGCGTGAGGGCCTGGTCGACGTGGTCGAGGCGACGCTCGCGTTCTACTGGGCGAGTCTTCCACTCGCCGCCACCGCGCTGGCCGACCGCCAGCTCTTCCAGGCCTACGCGGCCGGACATCGCGAGGCGGGGTCGGGACCGCAGCAGGTGTACGGGTTGGTGCAGTCCTTCCTCGAGGCGCACCGCGACGCGGGCCGGGTCTCCGCCGAGGCTGATCTCGCCGTGGAAGCGATCAAGCTGGCCGGCGCCTGCCAGAACGCCGTGTGGGTCGAGATGGTCAGCGGGCCGCGGGCCCTGCCCCACGTCGGCCACGACCTGGCCGCCGGCCTGGCCGAGAGCACGGTCAGGGCTGTGGGAACGCTCGCGACCGCAGACGCGATCGGCGCGTAGACGACGACCCGGCCTCGCCGCGACCGCGTAGGCCAGGCCGAAGGGCCAGGGCCGTCCGAAAGGCTGCGGTCCGCGGGTGGCGCTGTGACGGGGCGCGTACCGACCAGGCCCGGCCCGCGGTCGCCGCAGCTCGATCAGTTCACGATCTCGGCGTGTCCGACGAGGTCTGGGGCGACAGATCGCCGTGGTCCTCCGCCTGCGTCCTGGATGCGGGCCGCCTACCGGTCGTTCCAGGACGGCGGGCTCCGCGGGCGCATCCTCATCTCTCCCTGATCCGCCGACGGGTGTCACATGACGGGCGGCTGCGTCGTCTGGCTCGTGGCGACGCGGACGGCGGCGCCGACGAGCCGAGGAGGTCCTCATGCGGGTGCTGGTGGCCGGTGCGACGGGGGTGGTCGGCCGGGCCGTGGTGCCCCTGCTGGAGGCGGTCGGGCACGAGGTGACCGCCCTGTCCCGCACCGGGGATCCTCGTGGGGTACTGCGGGGGACGACGGCGAGGGTGGTCGCCGTCGACGGCCTCGATCAGGCGTCGATGCGCGCCGCGGTGCTCGGCGCGGCCCCGGAGGCGGTCGTGCACCTGATGACCGCCATCCCGGCGGCGATCCGGCCGCGGCGGATGGCGCGGGAGTTCGCGGTGACGAACCGGCTGCGCAGCGAGGGCACCCGCCATCTGCTCGATGCGGCCGAGGAGGCCGGGGTGCGGCGGGTGGTCGCCGAGGGCCTGGCCTACGCCTACGACCCGACCGGCACGGGTCCGGCGGGGGAGGACGAGCCGTTCTGGGCGGACCCACCGCGCCCGTTCCGGCCGGCACTCGCGGCGCTGGAGGAGCTCGAGCAGCGCACCCGCGCCGCCGGCGGCACCGTGCTGCGGTTCGGGCACCTGTACGGGCCCGGGTCGGTCTACGCCCCGGAAGGGTCGACCGCCGCCGCGGTCCGGGCCGGGCGGATGCCGGTCGTCGGGTCGGGCGGGTCGGTGTTCTCGTTCACCCACGCCGACGACGCCGCCAGCGCCATCGTCGCCACGCTGGACCGGCCGACGGTCCCGGCGGTCCTCAACGTCGTCGACGACGACCCGGCGCCGGTGCGTGAGTGGCTGCCCGAGCTCGCGCGGCTGCTCGGAGCGCCGGCCCCCAAGGTGGTCCCGGCCGCGGTGGCCACGGTGGCGGTCGGGTCGTGGGGGCGGACGTTCATGACCCGGCTGCGGGGTGCCGACAACGCGCGGGCCCGGCTGCATCTGGACTGGCGGCCGCGCTACGGCTCCTGGCGCGACGGGTTCGCCGTCGAGATCACCGGCCGCCGGCCGAGCGCGGCATGATTGCGACGACCGACGAGGGTGCCGACCCGACCGCGGCGTTCCAGCTCCACCGACCGGTGCTGCTCGGCCTGGCCTACCGGCTGCTGGGCAGCATGTGGGACGCCGAGGACGTGGTCGCCGACGCCTACGAGAAGTGGATGCGCGCCGACCACGCGTCGGTCCGCTCGGCGCAGGCCTTCCTGATCACGGCGGTGTCGCGGCTGGCGATCGACGCCCTCACCTCGGCCCGGGCCCGCCGCGAGGCGTACCCGGGGCCGTGGTTGCCCGAGCCGGTGGCCACCGCCGAGCTCGGGCCGGCCGAGAGCGCCGAGCTCGACGACACCCTCGCCTACGCCACCCTGCACCTGATGGAGCGGCTCTCCCCGCCGGAACGCGCGGTGGTGGTGCTGCGGGAGGCCTTCGCGATGCCCTACGACGAGATCGCCGGGATCGTCGGGGTCAGCGCCGCGGCGTGTCGCCAGCTGCAGCACCGGGCGACATCGAAGCTCGGCGACGAGCGCCGTGACGGGTCGCCGCCCGACGCCGCGGAGCACCGGGTGCTGCTCGAGCGGTTCATCGCCGCCGCCCGCGCGGGCGATCTGGACGGACTGACCGCGATGCTGCGCGCCGACGTGGTCGCCTACAACGACGGCGGCGGCAAGGCGCGCGCCGCCCGCCGCCCGATCCTCGGCCGGGAGAACGTGATCGCGTTCGTGCTCGGTCTGCTGGGCCGCTTCGGCCTGGGACCGGTGTCGTTCGTCGAGATCAACGGGCAGGTCGGCGTCGAGACCGCGATGGGTGGCGTCGGGTCGGTGTTCGCCCTCGACGTCCGGGACGGCCGGATCGCCTCGATCTTCGCGGTGCTCAACCCCGACAAGCTCACCCGCGTCGCCCCGCGGTCCTGACGCCACCCGAGCAGTCCGGCGCCTCCTCCGCGTGCGCCGGGACTGCCAGGTCGAGACGCACGACGTCGTGGACGTGATCCCGTTCGTCGTGGCGCTCGACTCCGCGCTGGTGAGGGCCGGGCTCTCCGAGTTCGACGCGATCACCGCGGGGCTCGTGCTGGATACCCTTCGGGTCCGCGCACTGGACGAACCCCGGGAGTGCCCATGAGCCGGCCGACCCGCACCCCGCCCGTGACCCTCGAGGTCGAGGCGGACCCGGCGGCGGTGATCGCCGTGGTGGCCGACCCCGCCCGCATCCCGCAGTGGGCGCCCGGGTTCGCCGACGCCGTGCACGCCGAGGACGACGGCGGGTGGAGCGCCACCAAGGACGGGCTGCGGTTCTCCCTGCGGGTCGCGGTCGACCTCGCTTCGGGCACGGTGGACATCCTGCGCATCGTGGCCCCCGGCATCGAGGGCGGCGCCCACCTGGACGTGACGCCAGGACGCGCCGGGGGGTGCGTGGTCGCCATGACGGTTCCGGTCGCCCCGGGCGCCGACCCGTCGGCGGCGGCAGCCACGGTGCGTGCCGAGCTGGCGGCGCTCGCGACGGTGCTCGCGAGCGGCTGAGCTCGCGGCGGGCCCAGCCGGCTGGATGACGGACTGCGGTCCGGGCGAGCGGTCAGGGTGATGTCGGACCGGGTCGGGTGCTGAGCTCGGAGAGGTTCATGGCGGCGGCATGCCGGACCGGCGGGAGTGCGCCCAGTCCGCGCAGGACGAGGTTGCGCGCGCGGGCCGGGGCGCCGGAGAGCGTGGCCGCGCGGGTCATGCGGTCGGTGAGCGCGACGACCTGGCGTGCGACCGGCCGGCGGACCCGGTCGTAGCCCTCGAGGATCGTGGGATCGGCGGCGTCGGCGTGGACCGCGGCGAGACGGCCGCCGAGGTCGACGGCGTCCTGGATCCCGGTGTTCATGCCCTGGCCGCCGGCCGGGCTGTGCACGTGGGCGGCGTCGCCGGCGAGGAACACCGGGCCGCGACGGTAGCTCTCCGCGAGCCGGTGGTGGACCCGGAACCGCGAGCTCCACGCCACCGACCGGACCGGACCCGCGCCCGCCGGGCCCCGTGCGCGGAGCAGCGCCGCGACGTCGTCGGGGTCCGGGTGCTCGGGGGCGTCGTCGACGGTGGCCACGACGCGGTGGTGCCCACCGGGCAGCGGCGCGACGACCACCAGCCCGGCGGGGGAGAAGAAGAGCTGGACCTCGTGCTCGGGCAGCGGCCAGTCCATCTCCACGTCCGCGAGCACGAAGGACTGCGCGTAGCTGGAGCCGGCGAACCCGATCCCCGAGAGTTCGCGGACGCGGGAGTGCATGCCATCCGCACCGACGAGGTGGTCGGCCACGACCGTCCACATGCCGTCGGGCCCGCGGACGTCGGCCCGGACCCGACCGTCGTCGTCGACCGCGAAGCCCTCGAGGGACTGGCCGCGCAGCACCGCGCCGCCCCGCTCCTTCAGGGCACCCTCGAGGACCTCCTCGGTGACGTCCTGCGGGACCATCAGCGTGTACGGGTAGGCGGTCGGCAGCCCGTCGAAGTCCACGGCGAGCAGGACCCGGTCGCCGTCACGCACGGTGAACCGCGGCACCACCACCCCGCGCGCCAGCAGGGCGGACGTCACCCCGAGCTCGTCGAGCACCTCCAGGGTCCGGGCGTGCACGACCGCCGCCCGGGAGGTGTTCGCCCCGCTCTCGGCCCGGTCGATCAGCACGTGGTCCACGCCCGCCGCCGCGAGGCGGTTGCCCAGGGCCAATCCCACCGGGCCGGCCCCGCTCACCAGCACCTCCGTCGCGACTTCGTGTCCCATCATCAACACCACCATCTGTTGGCCAACAACTGTTGGCAACAGTAGACCGTGTTCGGCGCGTATGCCAACACCTGTTGGCTATCGTGGGCACGTGCCGTTCACCGCCCGCTCGCAGCCGGCCCGCGACGCGGTCCTGGCCGCCGCCCGGCGGGCCTTCGCGACCCACGGGTTCGAGCGGGCGACGGTGCGCGCCATCGCCGCCGACGCCGGCGTGGACGCCTCGATGGTGATCCGCTACTTCGGGAGCAAGGACGGCCTGTTCGGGGCCGCCACCGACGTCGACCTCGCCCTGCCCGACCTGGGACAGGTGCCGCCCGAGGACCGTGGCGTGGTGCTGGCGAGCCGGTTCGTCGCCCTCTGGGACGACCCGGCCGCCGGCGAGGTGCTCACCCTGCTGTTGCGCTCGGCGCCCACCAGCGAACGGGCCGCCGAACGGGTCCGGGAGGTCTTCGCGGTGCAGGTCGCGTCGATGGTCCGTGGGCTCGACGACGGGCGGGGCGGCGCCGTGCGCCGCGCGGGAGCGCTCAGCTCCTACATCCTCGGGACCGCGCTCACCCGCTACGTGCTGCGACTGCCGCCGGTGGCGGACGCCCCGCCGGGCGAGGTCGTCGCGACCATGGGGCCGATCCTGCAGGGGATACTCGACGGCTGAGCCCCTCCCGGACTCGTCAGGGGCGTGTTCCGGAAGCCCTCGACGGTCAGTCACCTTCCGAGGGAGAACCCCGACAGCGCGGCGGGCAGCGCTGCCGCCCCGGTCATACGTCGGTGGGCGAGGATCGCCTCATGGGAACGGTCGGTGTGCTGAGGCATCCCATCCGCGCGGTGCTCGCGACCCGGGAGGACCTGACGCCGCGCCGGGCCGACAATCGGGTGTCGGCGTACGTCTACGGCGACGTGCTGGTCCTCGCCGCGACCGCCGGCGTCTACGAGGACGCGATCCGCACCGGCGAGGCGCTCCTCGTGGTGGTGGGAACGGTCGTCTCGACCTACGTCGCGCACGTCCTCGCCGACGTGGTCGGTGCGGTGTTCGGCGGGCACGAGGTCCGGACGGCTCTGCTGGACGAGCTGCGGGACTCCGTCCCGATCATCAGCGCGGGCATCCCACCGCTGATC
>NZ_JBVPVA010001069.1:0-8259 GCF_055612215.1 Actinomycetospora sp.
GTCCCTGCGCGAGATCGAGCGCAGCGTGCCCGAGCGGCTCGCGAAGGCGCTCTCACAACCGGTGCACCGCACGATGGTCGAGCGCCCGGTGCGCGACCTCGTGACCCGCGGCGCCGACCACCACGTCCTCGTCGAGCGGCCCCGCGCCCTCGACGGTGCCTGGTACGAGTTCTTCCCGCGCTCGACCGGCGGGTGGGACGACGAGGGCCGCCCGGTGCACGGCACGTTCGCCACCGCGACCCGCCAGCTCGAGCGCGCCGCCGCGATGGGCTTCGACGTCGCCTACCTGCCGCCGATCCACCCGATCGGCATGGTGAACCGGAAGGGCCTGAACAACACGCTGACCCCGGGTCCCGACGACGTCGGGTCGCCGTGGGCGATCGGCTCGGCCGAGGGCGGGCACGACGCCGTGCACCCGCAGCTGGGCACGATCGACGACTTCGACGCGTTCGTCGCCCGGGCGACCGAGCTCGGCCTCGAGGTGGCGCTGGACTTCGCGCTGCAGTGCGCGCCGGACCACCCGTGGGCGGCGTCGCACCAGGAGTGGTTCACGGTGCGCCCCGACGGGACCATCGCGTACGCGGAGAACCCGCCGAAGAAGTACCAGGACATCTACCCGGTCAACTTCGACACCGACCCCGAGGGCATCTACCGCGAGTCGCTGCGGCTCGTCCTCTACTGGCTCTCGCACGGGGTGCAGATCTTCCGGGTGGACAACCCGCACACGAAGCCGGCCGACTTCTGGTCCTGGCTCATCGCCAAGGTGCACGAGGTCGACCCGGGCGTGGTGTTCCTGGCCGAGGCGTTCACCCGCCCGGCGCGCCTGTTCGGGCTGGCCAAGGCCGGGTTCAGCCAGTCCTACACGTACTTCACGTGGCGGACGGGCAAGGACGAGCTGCGCGAGTTCTTCGAGATGCACCGCGACCGCATCGACGAGGCCCGCCCGAACTGCTTCGTCAACACCCCGGACATCCTCCACGAGTCGCTGCAGGTCGGCGGCCCGGGCATGTTCGCGATCCGCGCGACGCTGGCCGCCACCCTGGCCCCGAGCTGGGGGGTGTACTCGGGGTTCGAGCTGTTCGAGTGGCAGCCGGTGCGCTCGGGCAGCGAGGAGTACCTGGACTCGGAGAAGTACCAGCTCCGCCCGCGGGACTTCGACCGCGCGCTGGCCGAGGGCCGCAGCCTGCAGCCCTGGATCACCCGGCTCAACGAGATCCGGCGGGCGCACCCGTCGCTGCGCCAGCTGCGCACGCTGCGCTTCCACGACGTCGACAACGACGCGCTGCTCGCGTACTCCAAGACCGACCCGATCACGGGCGACACGGTGCTGTGCGTGGTCACGCTGAACCCGTTCGGCGCCGAGGAGGGCACGCTGCGCCTCGACATGGAGGCGCTGGGCCTCGACCCGTTCGCCCGCTTCGGCGCCTTCGACGAGGTGAGCCACCAGGTGTTCGACTGGGGCCAGGCCAACTACGTCCGCCTCGAGCCGTGGCGCGACGTGGCGCACGTGGTCACGGTGCAGAAGCGCTAGCAGACCGAGCGTACGAGCGGCCGATTCGTCACCCTCGAAGGTGACGAACCGGCCGTTCGTGCTCCTGCAGGGCGTCAGGACCCGGGTCGCAGCGCCCGCACCGCCGCGTCGATCGCCGGCCCGCGCACCGCGTCGAGCTCCTCCCCCTCGAACACGATGGCGGCGTCCTGGACGCCGCCCAGGGCGACGACCGCGCGCACCCGGTCCGCCGCGGCGTCGCTGCCCACGATCACGGCGTCGACCCGCTCCCGCCAGTGCAGCATCTTCGGGACGATGGCCCCGCGGGCGACGACCGTCGGGTTGTGGATCAGCACCCGCATCACCTGGCGGTTGCGCAGGCAGAGCTCCCAGAAGCGTTCGACGACCGCGCGCACGGCGGCCTCGTCCCCCGCGTCGACGGCCCGGCCCTCGAGCTCGTCCCCCAGCTCCCGGAGCTCGGCGAACATCGGGTCGACGAGCTCGCCGAGCAGGGCGTCCTTCGACGCGTAGTGGTAGTAGAGCGCCGCCTTGGTGATGCCGATGCGCTCGGCGATCTCGCGCAGGCTCGTGGCGTCCACCCCGCGCTCGGAGAAGAGCTCGAGGGCGGCGGCGCGGATCTCCGCCCGGGTGTCGACGTTGGCGCGGGGCACGAACGGACCCTACCCGCCGTTGACTACTTGCCGCACGGTCAGTAGCTTACCGGTCGGCAGGTAACTCGACGAGAGGGTGCTCCCATGACCACCGTGCTCATCTCCGGCGCGAGCGTCGCCGGTCCCGTCCTGGCGTTCTGGCTGCGGCGGGCGGGGGTGGACGTCACCGTCGTCGAGAAGGCCCCGGCGGTGCGCGGCGGCGGCTACCCCATCGACCTACGGGGCGTCGCGGTCGACGTCGTCGAGCGGATGGGACTCCTGGACGAGATCGAGGCGGCCCGCACCGGCACCCGCGCCCTGACCTTCGTCACCGAGCGCGGGCGGGAGATCGCGGGCCTGTCCACCGAGACCCTCCTGGGTGAGCAGTCGATCCGGGCCGTCGAGCTGCCGCGCGGCGACCTGACGCGGGTGCTGTGGGAGGCCACGCGCGACGACGTCGAGTACGTCTTCGACGACCGCATCACCGCCCTGGCGGACCGCGAGGACGGCGTCCACGTCACCTTCCGGCGCGGGGAGCCGCGGGTGTTCGACCTCGTCGTGGGCGCGGACGGACTGCACTCCGGCGTGCGGGCGCTGACCTTCGGCCCGGAGGCGCCGTTCCGCCGCGACCTCGACGCCTGCTACGCCGCGTTCTCCGTGCCGAACGTGTACGGGCTGGACCGCGAGGCGGTGATGATGAACCTCCCGGGTCGCTCCGCGACGCTCTACGCGGTCCGCGACCAGCCGGTGACCGCGCTGCTCTCGTTCTCCGGCCCCACCCCCACGCTGGACCACCGGGACACCGAGGGGCAGCGCCGCCTCGTGGCGCACGTCTTCGGCGGCGTCGGCTGGTGGGTCCCGGAGATGCTCGTGCGGATGCGCGGCGCCGAGGACTTCTACTTCGACACCGTGAGCCAGATCCGGATGCCCTCGTGGACCCGCGGCCGGATCGGGCTCGTCGGCGACGCGGCGTACGCCCCCTCGTTCCGCTCCGGGCAGGGCACCAGCATCGCGGCGGTCGGCGCCTACGTGCTGGCCGCCGAGGTCGCGGCGCACCCCGACGACCTCCCCGCGGCGTTGGCGGCCTACGAGGCCCGGGTGCGGGGCTTCGCCACGCAGAACCAGGACCTCGCGATGTCCGGGGCCCGCATCGTCTCCCCGGCCACCCGCTGGCAGTTGCACACCCGCAACGTCGCGCTGCGCGCCCTGCCCCTGCTGGAGCGCCTCGGCGTGCCGTCCCAGGGCGGCGCCATCGCCCGGGCCGCCACCGCGCTGACGCTGCCCGACGTACCGCGGGTCGCCGCGCCGGTCTGACCCGACCACCCCGCCGTCCGGGTGTCCGCGGCAGCGCCGCGTCGGCGCCGGTCACGGCGCCGGCCGGAGCGCGCGGGCCTCGAGGTACTGCCGTTCGGCCTGGTTCCCCGCGGCCCGGGCGGCCCTCCGGTAGCTCGCGCGCGCCCCCTCGTGGTCGCCGAGGCGTTCGAGCAGGTGCGCCCGCACGGCGTCGGGGCGGTGGCTGCGCCGCAACCTCGGGTCGTCGGCGACCGTCTCGAGCACGACGAGCCCCGCCGCGGGGCCCTCGGACACCCCGACGGCGACCGCTCGGTTCAGGGTGACGACGGGGTTGGCGGTCCGGCGCTCGAGCATCCGGTAGAGCAGGGCGATCTGGGGCCAGTCGGTGTCGGCGTCGGTGGCGGCGTCGGCGTGCACCGCGGCGATCGCGGCCTGGAGCTGGTACGGGCCGAGTGGCGCCGTCGCGAGCGCGCGCTCGACGAGACCCCTCGCCTCGGCGATGAGGCCGCGGTCCCAGCGCGCACGGTCCTGCTCGGGCAGCGCGACGAGCTCGCCGTCGAGACCGGTGCGGGTGTCGCGGCGGGCCTCGGCGAAGAGCACCAGCGCGAGCAACCCGGCGACCTCGCCGTCGTCGGGGAGCACCGCATGCAGGGCCCGGAGCAGCCGCAGGGCCTCGGCCGTGAGATCCACCCGCGTGAGGTGCGAGCCGACGCTCGCCGTGTGTCCTTCGGTGAAGACCAGGTAGAGGACGTGCAGCGCCGCCGCCAGCCGCTCGCCACGGTCGCCGTCGTCGAGACTGAAGGTGGCCCCGGCCGCGGTGACGGTCGCCTTGGCCCGGCTGATGCGCTGGGCCATCGTCGCCTCGGGCACCAGGAAGGCCCGGGCGATCTCGGCCGTCGTCAACCCGGCGACCGCGCGCAGGGTCAGTGCGATCCGGCTCGGCTCGGACAGGGCCGGGTGCGCGCAGAGGAGCAGCAGCTCGAGCGTGTCGTCCCGCGACGACGCCCCGTCGGCATCGGCCGACGGGGCGTGTCGGCGGTCGTCGGGGACCCCGGCTCCCACGGCCGCCTCCCGCTCGCGGCGGGCCTGCTCGCTGCGCCACTCGTCGGTCAGTCGTCGCCCCGCCACCCGGACCAGCCAGGCGACCGGCTCCTGGGGCGTTCCGTGCTCCCGCCAGGTCGTGGCCGCGGCGAGCAGCGCCTCCTGGACCGCATCCTCGCACCGGTCGAACCGTCCGTGCCGACGCACCAGCGCGCCGAGGACCTGCGGTGCCGACCGGCGCAGCAGGTCCTCGAGTTCGCGCTCGGTCACGGGGTGTCCGGCTCCCCGAGCCCGTAGCCGGCCGTGAAGATCACCGGTCGGACCTCGACGGGCAGGTGCTCGGTGCCCGGGATCATGGCGGCGAGCTCGTACGCGCGCTCCGGGCTCTCGCAGTCCACGACGTAGAACCCGCCCATGTACTCCTTGGCCTCCAGGAACGGACCGTCGGTGACGGTCGAGGCACCCGGCCGGCCCCGGACCACGGCGCTCTGCGACGGGTCGGCCAGGGCGTGGGTGCCCACCATCTCGCCGCTGGCGGTGATGGTCTCCATGAACCCCTCCTGACCGGCCGCGATCTCGGTGCGTTCCTGCTCGGACAGCGACTCCCACGCGGTCGGGTTCATCTGGATGATCAGCAGGTACTTCATGGTCCCTCCTCGGGCTCGGTGCCGGCGGTCGGTGCGCCGCCGCGAGCAGTACGGACCCGGCTGCCGCCGCTCGACATCATCCCGACGTGACCGCCGTCACAGCTGCCGAGATGTCGAGTCGCCTCCGTCCGCTCGGTGTGGTCCCCGAACACACGCCCACCGAGGAGGCCGACATGACGTCCACGCTCGCCGCACCCGAGCCGCACAGCCGACGACGGCGGCCGTCGCCCTGCTGGGGTCTCGCGTGGCTGCTGTTCGTGCTCCTCGCACTCGTGACGGCCCGGGGACGCTCGCGGCGCCGTGCGTGACCGGCGCCGTCCTCGCGCCCGACGCCAGGAACGTGCCGTTGCTGCCGCGGAGCAGGCCCGGGCACTATCCGCGCCCGCCGGGCGTTGGGCGGGGTGAAGACATCGGAGGTCGCCATGCCCGTCCTGCTCGCCCTGCTGGCGTACGTCGCCCTGGAGATCTGGGTCCTGGTGCTGGTCGGCCAGGCCGTCGGGTTCCTCGGCCTCCTGGGGCTGCTCGTCGTCTCCGCGCTGATCGGCGCCTGGGCGCTGAAGCGCCAGGGCCGGCGCTCGCTGGCCGAGCTCGGCACCGCCGTGCGCTCGGGACGCCCGGCGGAGGCCGAGATCGCCGGCGGGATGTACGTGGCGCTCGCGGGGGTCCTGCTCGTCGTCCCCGGCATCCTCTCCACCCTCGCCGCCCTGGTCCTGCTCGTGTCGCCGGTGCGCCGCGCCCTCGCCCGGCGCGCCGCCGCCCGGGCGGTGCGGGCGGGGAGCGCCCGGATGGGCCCGACGATCACCGTCGTGGGGGCGGCCGGGCCCGCGTACGGCACCGCGGACACCTCCCCGACCGCGCGCGACCCGTGGCACGGCCACGTCATCGAGGGCCGGGTGATCGAGGGTCACGTCGTCGGGTCCGGGGACGATCCGGACGACGTGGGCCACACCGGGACCGGTGACGCGCGGCGTGGAGGCTGACCACTAGCGTGGCGCCTGATGAACGAGGGGATCGGCACGGGCCCCGCGAACGCGCCCGACACCAGCACGACGACCGCGATCGCGCCGCGCGGAGCGGAGCACGCGGCGGAGCCGCCCGCCGAGGTCTCGTCCGACGACTTCCGCAGCGCCCGCACCCTGCCCGTGGACGACGGCTGGTACAAGCGCGCGGTCTTCTACGAGGTGCTGGTCCGCGCCTTCGCCGACTCGAACCGGGACGGCTTCGGGGACCTGCGGGGGCTCACCGACAAGCTGGACTACCTCGCCTGGCTCGGGGTCGACTGCCTGTGGCTGCCGCCGTTCTACGACTCGCCGCTGCGTGACGGCGGCTACGACATCCGCGACTACCGCAAGGTGCTCGGCGAGTTCGGCACCGTGGAGGACTTCGTCGAGTTCCTCGACCAGGCCCACGCCCGCGGCATCCGCGTGATCACCGACCTCGTCATGAACCACACGTCCGACCAGCACATGTGGTTCCAGGAGTCCCGGAACGACCCGGAGGGGCCGTACGGCGACTTCTACGTCTGGTCCGACGACGACACCCGCTGGTCCGAGGCCCGGATCATCTTCGTCGACACCGAGTCGTCGAACTGGACCTACGACTCGGTTCGCGGCCAGTTCTACTGGCACCGCTTCTTCTCCCACCAGCCGGACCTCAACTTCGACAACCCCGCCGTGTGCGAGGCGATGATCGACGCGCTGCGGTTCTGGCTGGACCTCGGGATCGACGGCTTCCGCCTCGACGCGGTGCCCTACCTCTTCGAGCGCGACGGCACCAACGGCGAGAACCTCCCCGAGACCCACGCGTTCCTGCGCCGGGTCCGCAAGGTCGTCGAGGACGAGTACCCGGGCCGGGTCCTGCTCGCCGAGGCCAACCAGTGGCCGGCCGACGTCGTGGAGTACTTCGGCGACCCCGAGGTCGGCGGCGACGAGTGCCACATGGCGTTCCACTTCCCGCTGATGCCGCGCATCTTCATGGCGGTGCGGCGCGAGTCGCGGTTCCCGATCTCGGAGATCCTCGCGCAGACCCCGGAGATCCCGGAGAACGCGCAGTGGGGGATCTTCCTGCGCAACCACGACGAGCTGACGCTTGAGATGGTCACCGACGACGAGCGCGACTACATGTACGCGGAGTACGCCAAGGACCCGCGCATGAAGGCCAACATCGGCATCCGCCGGCGCCTGGCCCCGCTGCTCGACAACGACCGCAACCAGCTCGAGCTCTTCACCGCGCTGCTGCTCTCCCTGCCCGGCTCGCCCGTCATCTACTACGGCGACGAGATCGGGATGGGCGACAACATCTGGCTCGGTGACCGCGACGGCGTCCGCAGCCCGATGCAGTGGACCCCGGACCGCAACGCCGGCTTCTCCTCCTGCGACCCCGGGCGGCTCAACCTTCCCGTGGTGATGGACCCGGTCTACGGGTACCAGGCGGTCAATGTCGAGGCGCAGTCCAACTCCACGGCCAGCCTGCTGCACTGGAACCGTAGGATGATCGAGATCCGCAAGCAGCACCCGGGCTTCGGGCTCGGCGACTTCCACGAGCTCGGTGGGTCGAACTCCTCGGTGCTCGCCTACGTCCGTGAGTTCGTCGACGAGGAGGGCACCCGGGACGTCGTCCTGTGCGTCAACAACATGTCCCGCTTCCCCCAGCCCGTGGAGCTCGACCTCATCGCGTGGAAGGACTGGACGCCCACCGAGCTCACCGGCGGCGTCCCCTTCCCGGCGATCGGTGAGCTGCCGTACCTGTTGACGCTGCCGGGGCACGGTTTCTACTGGTTCTCCATCCACCCGCCCCAGGAGCGCTGATGACGGCCGACCGCACAGGAGCGCCCACGGAGGTCGCACCGGAGCTCGAGGCCCTGCTCCCGGCGCTGGTCGAGTGGCTCCCCACCCAGCGCTGGTTCGCGGCGAAGGGGCGCGAGGTCACGGCGGTGCGGATCGTCGGCCACCAGGACATCACCGCGCCCGACGCGTCGCCGGCCGTGGCGCACGCGGTGATCGCGGTGGCGTTCGCCGACGGTGGTCCGGAGGACTGGTTCCAGCTGCTGCTCGGCTCGCGCCCGGGCCTGAAGGGGGACCTCGAGCACGCGGTGATCGGCGTCGTCGGCGGCCGGACGGTCTACGACGGGCTGGCCGAC
>NZ_JBVPVA010000161.1:0-5908 GCF_055612215.1 Actinomycetospora sp.
ACCGTCTCCTCGAGGTTGCCCCCGGAGCCGGTGTACTTGCCGGTGTTGACGTCGACCACGGTCATGGCCTCGGTGCGGTCGATCACCAGCGTGCCGCCCGAGGGCAGCCACACCTTGCGGTCGAGCGCCTTCACCAGCTGCTCGTCGATCCGGTAGGCACTGAACACGTCCTCGGGTCCGGTGTGGCGGGAGAGCCGCGGCACCAGCTCCGGCGCGACGTGGGAGATGTAGCCCTCGAGGGTCTCCCAGGCCTGCTCGCCGGAGATCACCAGCGAGGAGAAGTCCTCGTTGAACATGTCGCGCACGACCCGGATGAGCAGGTCGGGCTCCTCGTGCACCAGCGTCGGGGCCTTGCTGCCCGACCCCTTGCCGGATCCCTTGCCCTTGCCGCCGCCGCCCTCGGCCGCCTCGCGCCCGGTGCGCTCGATGACCTCCCACTGGGCGGCCAGCCGGCGCACGTCCTGCTCGAGCTCGGCCTCCTCGATGCCCTCGGCGGCGGTGCGGATGATGACACCGGCCTCGGACGGGACGATCCGCTTGAGGATCTCCTTGAGGCGCTTGCGCTCCTGCTCGGGCAGCTTGCGGCTGATGCCGGTGGCGCCGCCGCCGGGCACGTAGACCAGGAAGCGGCCGGGCAGGCTGATCTGGGTCGTCAGGCGCGCGCCCTTGTGGCCCACCGGGTCCTTGGTGACCTGGACCAGCACGCTGTCGCCGGAGGAGAGCGCGTGCTCGATCTTGCGCTGCTTGCCGTCGAGCCCGGCGGCGTCCCAGTTGACCTCGCCGGCGTAGAGCACGGCGTTGCGGCCGCGCCCGATGTCGACGAAGGCCGCCTCCATCGAGGGCAGCACGTTCTGGACGCGGCCGAGGTAGACGTTGCCGACCATCGAGTTCTGGCCGCTGCCGGCGACGAAGTGCTCGACGAGCACCCCGTCCTCGAGCACGCCGATCTGGTTCCGGTCGGCCTGCTGGCGCACGACCATCGTCCGCTCGACGGCCTCGCGGCGCGCCAGGAACTCCGACTCGGAGAGGATCGCCGGACGACGGCGGCCCTGCTCGCGCCCGTCCCGGCGGCGCTGCCGCTTGGCCTCGAGGCGCGTGGAGCCCTTGACGCCCTTGACCTCGTCGTCGCTGGAGCGCTTCCGGGCCTCGGCCTCGGTCTTCTCGCGGACGTGGGTGACGGTGTTCGGCGGGTCGTCGGGCGTCGAGCCGTCGCCGGAGTCCTCGGAGCTCCGGCGGCGGCGACGGCGCCGCCGGCGCGAGGACCCGGAGGAGGTCGAGTCGTCCGAGGAGTCGTCGGAGTCGTCGTCGCCCGAGTCGTCCCCCTCGTCGTCCGACGACTGGTCGTCGGAGCCGGTGGTGTCGGCGGCGGGCGCGTCGGTGGAGTCCTCGTCGGAGTCGGGCGAGTCGTCGCCGGACTCGTCGTCGGGTCCGCCACGGCCGCGTCCGCGGCCCCGGCGCCCGCGGCGACGGCGCTTGCGGCCGCCGTCGTCGTCGTCGGCGTCGCCCTGCGCCTCGGGCCCGGAGCCGGTGTCGTCCGACTCCTCGGCGTCCGGGGTGTCCTGGGTCTCGACCACGGGCGGGGCCGCCGCCGCGGGAGTCGCCGTCTCGGTCGCCTCGTCCGGTGTCACGACCCCGGTGGAGCGACTGCTCCGCCGGCGACGGCGGGTGGTGCCCTCCGCCTCGGGCGTCGCGACGTCCGGGGCGAGGAAGAGCGCGGCGGGGGCGGCGGGCGCACCGCCGATCGCCCCGGTGACCTGCCCGGACCCGTCGTCCCCGGCGGGCTCGGCGTCGTCGGTCGGCGCGGGGGTGACCGGGTCGCTAGAGGACGGAGCCGGCGCCTCGGGGGCCGCAACGGCCGCGACGGTCTCCGCCGGGAACAGCTCGTCGACGACCCGGGACACCGTGGTCCGGTCGACGCTGGACTGGGCGCTGCGTGCCGCGACGTCGAGCCGCGCGAGCACGGCCAGCACCTCGCGGCTCGACGACCCGACCAGCCGGGCGAGCGCGTGCACCCGCAGCTTGTCGGGCAGGGACGCCAGGGCCGCGTCGTCGGGGCGGCCCGTCGGTGAGGCAGGGGGCTGAGCCTCGTTCTCGGTCATGCAACTCCTTCGGCCCCCGGGCGCGACCCTCACGGTCGCGGCCACACGAGGGCATCGCGTGGTCTCGCCGAACGGTCTCCGGCTTCGGGTGCCGACGACCGCCGAATCTCAGCGCCCGGACTCGCACGGCGGCGACCCATCGGGCCCCGCGCCGTCCTCAGTCCGAGCGATCCTCGCCGGCGTGCCACCCGGGGACGGATGCGCGACCGGTCGTCGCGCGGTCCTCCTCGAGCGGGTCGAGCAACGCTCCGCTCGCGCCGAGCCGGCCCTGCGCCGTCCGCGTCGCGGTGACGGGGACGGGCGGCTCCAACCCGGCGACGGTGCGCAGCGCGCTCACCACGTCGTCGGGTCGTACGGCCGGCGTGGTGTGCCGTACGACCACCGACAGTGTCCCACACACCGACGGGGCCGCACGGGTACGGCGGTCGGTGACCTCTCCCGTGGCGCGCCGGGCGGCGTCATCCTGCGGTCGGCGGCCGTCCCCCGGCTCGTCATCTGGCGATCCTGCATCGTTCGGGTGACGCTCGTCGAGCGCGCCCGTGACGCCGTCTGCGCCCTCGACGGCGAGCCGCACCAGCGCCGCGCGGACGTCGAGGGTGCGCAGCCCGTTCTTGGTCATCCGCTCGACCTCGACGACCGGGGTGGCCTCGAGGACGGCGACCGCCTCCGCCAACCGGTCCGGCTCCACCCCGGGCATCGTGATCTTCCAGACGGAGCCGTCGATCCGGTCCGCCAGCGATCCGGGTCCGGCGCGCACCACCTCGAGAACCGAGATCCCCTCGGGCAGCACCGCGTCGACCTCCCGGGCCAGTGCCGCGGGCTCGAGGTCCTCGGTCAGCCCGATCTCGACGAACTCCGCCTCGCTGGCCGCCCCGGTGGGCGCGGCCCCGAGCCAGGAGAGCCGGGGGTGCGGGCTGAAGCCGTGCGAGAGCGACACCGGCACCCCGGCCCGGCGGAGCGCCCACTCCATCGCCCGGGCCACGTCGCGGTGTGAGCTGAACCGGGCGCGGCCCCGCTTGGCGAAGCGCATCCGCACCTTCGCGACGGTCGGCGCCGACGGGTGCGCGGCCGCCCCGCCGCGGCTCACGGGCCGGTCCCGTCGGCTGCGTCGGATCCCGACGACGCCAGGGCCGGGTTGCGGACCGGCGTCGACCGCCGGGTCTCGACGGGGGTCAGCGGCAGCATCCGCCCCGTCGCGGCCATCTCGGCCCCCGTCGGGCCCATCTGGATCTCGGTGCCCATCTGCGGGCAGACGCCGCAGTCGAAGCACGGCGTCCAGCGGCAGTCGTCCTGCTCCCGCGAGTCGAGCGCGTCCTGCCAGTCGTCCCACAGCCAGCCGCGGTCGAGGCCGGAGTCGAGGTGGTCCCAGGGCAGGACCTCGTCCCCGTCGCGCTCGCGGGTCGTGAACCAGGCGAGGTCCACGCCCTCCGGGGCGAGCTCGCGCGCCGCCGCGGCCTCCCACCGCTCGAAGGAGAAGTACTCGCTCCAGCCGTCGAAGTGCCCGCCGTCGCGCCAGACCGCCTCGATCACGGCGCCGACGCGCCGGTCGCCGCGCGAGAGCAGTCCCTCGATCAGCGACGGCTGGCCGTCGTGGTAGCGCAGCCCGATGTTGCGCCCGAGGGAGCGGTCCGAGTTGATCGCCTCGCGCAGCTTCCGCAGCCGGTTGTCGACGACCTCCGGCGCGGCCTGCGCAGCCCACTGGAACGGCGTGTGGGGCTTGGGGACGAAGGCGCCGATCGACACCGTGGTCCGCACGTCGCCCCGGCCGGCGGCGCGGCGCCCGGCCCGGATGACCTCGTGGGCCATCGTCGCGATCTGCAGCACGTCCTCGTCGGTCTCGGTCGGCAGCCCGCACATGAAGTAGAGCTTCACCTGCCGCCAGCCGTGCTCGTAGGCGGTCGACACGGTCCGGATGAGCTCCTCCTCGGAGACCATCTTGTTGATCACGCGCCGCAGCCGCTCGGAGCCGCCCTCCGGGGCGAACGTCAGCCCCGATCGGCGCCCCGAGCGGGTCAGCTCCTCGGCGAGGTCGACGTTGAAGGCGTCCACCCGCGTCGAGGGCAGCGAGAGCCCGGTGCCGGTGCCCTCGTACCGGTCGGCCAGGCCCTTCGCGATCTCGCCGATCTCGGAGTGGTCGGCCGAGCTCAGCGAGAGCAGCCCGACCTCGGAGTAGCCCGAGGCGGCCAGTCCCTGCTCGACCATCTCGCTCACGCCGCGCTTCGAGCGCTCGCGGACCGGCCGGGTGATCATCCCGGCCTGGCAGAAGCGGCAGCCGCGCGTGCACCCCCGGAAGATCTCCACGCTCATCCGCTCGTGGACGGTCTCAGCCAGCGGGACGAGCGGGGCCTTCGGGTACGGCCAGTCGTCCAGGTCGGACGTCGTCCGCTTGTGGACGCGGGCGGGGGCGGCGTCCGTCGTCGGGCGCACCTCGGTGATCGCGCCGTCCTCGCCGTAGGCGACCTCGTAGAGCGCCGGCACGTAGACCCCGGGCACCCGGGCGAGCCGCTCGAGCGTCGCCCGCCGGTCCAGGCCCTCGGCCTTCGCGGCCTGGACGACCTCGGTGATCTCCCCGACGACCTGCTCGCCGTCCCCGAGCGCCACCAGGTCGACGAACCGTGCGATCGGTTCCGGGTTGAACGCCGCGTGCCCGCCCGCGAGCACCAGCGGGTGCTCGGCGGTGCGCTCCTCGGCGTGCAGCGGGACACCGGCCAGGTCGAGGATCTCGAGCAGGTTGGTGTAGCCGAGCTCGGTCGCGAACGAGACGCCCAGGACGTCGAACGCGGCCACCGGACGGTGGGCGTCCACGGTGAACTGCGGGACGCCGTGCTCGCGCATCAGCTCCGCGAGGTCCGGCCACACCGCGTAGGTGCGCTCGGCGAGGGCGTCGGGCCGCTCGTTGAGGACCTCGTAGAGGATCATGAGGCCCTGGTTGGGCAGGCCCACCTCGTAGGCGTCCGGGTAGCAGAGCGCCCAGTGGACCTGCGCGTCCTCCCAGGGCGTCACCGTCGCGTTGCGCTCGCCCCCTACGTACTGCACGGGCTTGCGGACGCGCGGCAGCAACGGCTCGAGGCGGTCCCAGACCGACTCGGGCGCGCCGCCGCGGGTGATGGCTTCGACGGACATGCGGCCCAGGGTAGGCCTCAGCCGAACCAGAGCTTGATCTCGCGCTCGGCCGACTCCGAGGAGTCCGAGCCGTGCACGATGTTCGACCCGGTCTCCAGCGCGAGGTCCCCGCGCAGCGACCCCGGGGCGGCCTTCTCGACGGGGTCGGTGCCGCCCGCGATCTGGCGGAACGCCGCGATCGCCCGGGGGCCCTCGACGACCATGGCCACCACGTGACCCGAGGTGATGAACTCGATCAGCTCGCCGAAGAAGGGACGTTCGGCGTGCTCGGCGTAGTGCTGCTCGGCCAGCGAGCGCTCCACGGTCTTGAGCTCCAGCGACGCCAGACGCAGACCCTTGGCCTCGATGCGCCGGATCACCTCGCCCACCAGGCCGCGCTGCACGCCGTCGGGCTTCACCAGCACCAGGGTGCGCTCGTCGGACACGGCACTCCTCACTCCTCGGACGACACGGATCAGGCGGGGACGAGCCTACTGAGACCGCCGTCGCACTCCCCGTCCGGGCCCGGCGGCCGCGGCAGCCGCCACGGCGACCGGCCCCCCACCCGCGGCACGGGATCCCACCGGTCCCCGGCCCGCTCGAGTTCCCGCACGACGACGTCGAGCGGCGCGGGCCGCGTCCGGGTCCCCCACTGCTCCGCCACGTCGGCCCGCACCTCGAGCACCTCCCACCCCACCGCCGCGGCC
>NZ_JBVPVA010000616.1:0-2590 GCF_055612215.1 Actinomycetospora sp.
TGGCAGGACCGCTGGGGGAAGTGGCCGGCCGCGTCGGCGGCGCTGATCCTCACCCTGTGGCACGCCCGGCCGCTGCGGTGCCGCATCGACGGGGTGGAGACCCCGGTGTGGATGCTCTTCGTCGGCAACGGGCCCTACGCACCGTCGGGCATGACGCCGTCCTACCGCCCGCGCCTGGACTCCGGGGTGCTCGAGGTCCGCTACCTGCGCGCCGACCGCCGGTTCTCCCGGGCGCGCGCGATCGCCGGGCTGCTGATCGGCACCATGGGCCACATCCGGACCTACGTCGAGCACACCGCGCGGACGCTGGACGTGGAGCTGCTCGACGGGCCGGTCGAGGTCGCGACCGACGGCGAGGTCATGGTCGCGGGCGAGCGGCTGTGCTTCTCGGTGGCCGACCACAAGGTGCCGGTCTACCGCCGCGACGAGTCCCGCTGGCCGGAGCGCGCATCGCCCTGGTGAGGGGCCGGGGCCGCCCACCCGCGCGAGGGGAACCCTCGTCCCGGTAGAGCGGCCGAATCCTCCCCTCGCGGGCGCGGCCGTCAGGCGTCCGCGCCGCCCGCGCCCGAGACCTCGTCGCCGGCACCGGTGTCCGTGGCGTTCTCCTCCGGCTCGGCCGCCGCCGCCGAGGCGGGCAGCAGCGCGGCCAGCGCCGCCCCGGACACCCGCCGGAACGCCCGGCGGCCGCGGCGGGTGCGGTCGAGCAGCGCGACCTCGAGGGCGTCGACGCCCAGCGTGCGGTCCTCGGTCGAGGCGGACGACGAGGACGACGACGAGCTCGACGACGACCCGTTCTGGGCCGCCAGCGCGTCGAGGGCGATGCCCAGCGCCGCGCGGGTGTCCAGCCCCTCCTCGTAGGAGGAGCGCAGGGCCGCCGACACCGGCTCGGTGGTGCCGCCCATGACCACGAACTGCGGCTCGTCGGAGATCGAGCCGTCGTAGGTGATGCGGAAGAGCTGGTCGCGGTCCGGGGTCTCCCCCAGCGCGCCCACGCACAGCTCGACCTCGAAGGGCTTCTGCTGCTCGATGAAGCTCGAGCCGAGGATCTGGGCGTAGGCGTTCGCGAGTGCCCGCCCGGACACGTCCCGCCGGTCGTAGGAGTAGCCCTGCACGTCGGCGTAGCGGATCCCGGCGCGGCGCAGGTTCTCGAACTCGTTGTAGCGCCCGACCGCGGCGAACCCGAGCTGGTCGTAGATCTCGGAGACCTTGCGCAGCGACTTCGAGCGGTTCTCCGCGACGAACAGGACGCCGTCGGCGCACGTCAGCACCACCACGCTGCGCCCGCGGGAGATGCCCTTGCGGGCGAGCTCCGAGCGGTCGCGCATCAGCTGGTCGACCGACGCGTAGAACGGCATCGTCATGGCGGGCGGGCTCCTCGGCGAGGTCGTGGCGGGCGGGGATCTCGGGTGGTGCCGCGGCTCAGGAGGCCGCGGGACCACCGGGCCGCTCGTGGCGGCCCGCGATGACGGCCTCGGCGACCGCCTGGACGTCCTCGTGCGGCAGCTGCACGGCGCCCTGGGCGTCGATCGCGACGACGACGGGGTAGATGTGGCGGATCGAGTCCGGGCCGCCGGTCGCCGAGTCGTCGTCGGCGGCGTCGTAGAGGGCCTCGACGAGGGCGCGGACGCAGCGGTCGCGGTCGGCGTCGGGGTCGTGCAGCTTCTTCAGCGCGGACTTCGCGAACAGCGACCCGGAGCCCACCCCGGCGTACCCGGCGTGCTCCTCGTAGCGGCCGCCGACGACGTCGAAGGACACGATCCGCCCGGCCCGGGCCGGGTCGGTGGCGTCGGGGTCGAAGCCGACGAACAGCGGCACGTAGGACAGGCCCTGCATCGCCGCCCCGAGGTTGCCGCGGATCATCGAGGCGAGCTTGTTCGACTTGCCGTCGAAGGTCAGGGGGACGCCCTCGAGCTTCTCGTAGTGCTGCAGCTCGACGGTGAAGAGCCGGACCGCGTCGACGGCGAGGCCCGCGGTGCCGGCGATCCCGGCGGCGGAGTAGTCGTCGGTGACGAAGACCTTCTCCATGTCGCGCTGCGAGATCAGGTTACCCATCGTGGCCCGCCGGTCCCCGGCGATGACGACGCCGCCGGAGTAGACCGCCGCGACGATCGTCGTCCCGTGCGGCACCGTCGCGACGCCCTCGGGGGTCAGCCCGCGCCCGTGCGAGGTGGGCAGCAGGTCGGGGCGGACGGCCGTGAGGAAGTCGACGAACGAGGACGTGCCGGCGTCGAAGTACGCGGCGGGCAGCCCCGGGTGGACCCGGGACGACGTGGGATCCATCGGCGGTCGACGCTCCTCTTCTCGCGGGCGGTGTCTCCGCCGTCCTCAGGCCTGAGACGGGACGGCGGGCCGGAACCCTAGTCCCGGCCCGCCGTACCCGCCTGCCGACTCACCGCGCCGCGCGGGGCACGGGGAGTGGGGTCACTGGCCACCCTTCTGCACGTACGCGCGCACGAAGTCCTCGGCGTTCTCCTCGAGCACGTCGTCGATCTCGTCGAGGATGGTGTCGGTGTCCTCGCCGAGCTTCTCCCGGCGCTCCTGGCCGGCGGCGGTGGTGTCCTCGCCGCCCTCGCCGTCGTCGCCACCGCCC
>NZ_JBVPVA010000654.1:0-3805 GCF_055612215.1 Actinomycetospora sp.
GTGCGGCCGGTGTGGGACGAGGCGTCGCGGCGGGTGACCGGGCTCGAGGTCACCCCGACCGACGAGCTCGGACGGCCCCGGGTCGACGTCGTGCTGCGCATCTCCGGGTTCTTCCGCGACGCGTTCCCGCACGTGGTGGCGACGATGGACGACGCCGTGCAGCTGGTCGCGGCGCTGGACGAGGCCGACGAGGACAACTTCGTCGCCGCCCACGCCCGCGCCGACGCAGCGTCGGGCAGCACCTGGCAGGCCGCCACGACGAGGATCTTCGGCTCACCGCCCGGCGCGTACGGGGCCGGCCTGCTGCAGGCGATGGACTCCCGCGACTGGCGCGGCGACGCCGACCTCGCCGCCATCTACACGACGTGGGGCGGGCACGCCTACGGGCGCGACCGCCAGGGCGAGTCGGCGGTCGAGGAGATGAACGCGGCGTACCGGCGGATCGCGGTGGCGGCGAAGAACATCGACACCCGCGAGCACGACATCGCCGACTCCGACGACTACTACCAGTACCACGGCGGCATGATCGCCACGGTCCGCGCGCTCACCGGGGTCGCGCCGGCGGCCTACGTCGGGGACTCCACGCGCCCGGAGGCGGTGCGCACGCGCTCGCTGATCGAGGAGACCGCGCGAGTCTTCCGGAGCCGCGTCGTGAACCCGCGCTGGATGGCCGCGATGCGCCGCCACGGGTACAAGGGCGCGTTCGAGATGGCCGCGACCGTCGACTACCTCTTCGGCTGGGACGCGACGGCGGGCACCGTCAGCGACTGGATGTACGGCTCGCTCACCGAGAACTACGTGCTCGACGAGCAGAACCGCACGTTCCTGCGCGAGGCGAACCCGTGGGCGCTGCACGGGATGGCCGAGCGCCTGCTCGAGGCCGTCGACCGGGGCCTGTGGGCGGACCCGGACCCGGCGATGGTCGAGTCGCTGCGCGAGGCGTTCCTGGAGGCGGAGGGCGAGGCCGAGGGCGAATAGGTGCGCTTCGCGCTCGTGAGCACTATTCCGCCATATGACACGGGAAAGTGCGCACAAGGCGCAGCCACCTACAGGCGCTCCGGCACCGTCGCCAGCGCGCTCGCGAGCTCCGCGGGGTCGACGAAGCGGGCGTCCGGGTCCGGGTCGAGCAGCGCCTCGATCACCGAGCGCAGCTCCGGCGAGCAGGGGAGCGCGGCCACGTCGACGGGGTCGGCGCCGGCCCGGGCGATGATCGCGGCCGCCGAGCCGTGCCTGGCGGGCTGCGCGGTGAGCATCTCCACCAGGATCAGCCCGAGGGAGAACAGGTCCGAGCGGACGTCGACCGTCCCGCCCCGCAGCGCCTCCGGGGCGAGATAGGCCGGGGTCCCGACGACCGCCCCGCCCGGCGCCTCCTCGTCCGCGCGGTGCGCAGGGCCCAGCCCGACGACGACCGGGCGGCCGTCCGGGGTGATGACGACGTGGGACGGCGCGAGGTCGAGCCGCACCACGCCCGCGCCGTGCAGGTGGTGCATCAGGTCGAGCAGGCCGAGCGTGAGGTCGACCGCCACGGGCGGCGCCAACGGCCCCCGGTCCAGCAGTTCGTCGAGCCCGAGCCCGGGGACGAACTCCGTGACGAGGCCGGGCCGCCCGCCCTCCTCGAGCGTGCCCAGGGTCGGCGCGAGCAGCGGGTGGTCGAGCCGGCGGGCGAGGTCCACGCCGCGCCGGAACCGCTCGCGGGCCACGGCGTCGTGCTGCTCCCGGACGTCGAGGAGCGTGATCGCGACGTCGCGGGTGGTGAAGGTGTCGTGCGCCCGGTACGTCCGCCCGAGCACGCCCCGCCCGAGCTCGGAGAGCAGCACGTAGCGCCCGTCGCCCACGCGGCCCAGCTCGCGGGGCGCGACGCCGGTGCGCGCGAGGGCCTCGGCGACCGAGCGGGAGAGCCGGTACACCGTCTCGGTGGGTCCGGGGGTCCCGACGAACGTGGCGTGCGGCGAGTCCGGCTCACGGGCGGTCAGGATGCCGACCGCGGCGAGCTCACGCAGCAGCCCCACGCACTCGTCGTCGGAGGCCGGCTCACGGCGGTGCCCGCCGGCGACGCGGTCGGCCACGAGGTCCGAGGCGGTGAACGTCGTGCCGCGGCGGTCGAGGGCCCAGTCGACGACGAGGTAGGTGGCGCTGCGGCGGCGGTCGATGTCGAGGTGGTGGGAGAGCGGGCCGCGCGGACGGGACTGTGCCCAGAGCGGGCCGACCCGGCGTTCGAGGGCGGCGTGGAACGCGATCGAGGTCGCCCGGGCCGTGTCGACGACGACGTGCGGGCCGTCCGGGTGCCACTCGACCAGCGCGTCGAGCTCGCCCAGCAGCAGGCGGGGGATGCCGCGCGAGCGGTACTCCAGGTGCTCGGCGAGGGTCTCGAGCTCGGGCCCCGGCGCGAGCAGCACGCCCCGCAGCAGCTCGACCGACGCTCCGCGGGGCAGCGAGTCGAGGTAGATCTGGCGGCCGAACACCGCGGACCAGACGCTGCCGCCGCGGGTGTCGCTGCGGCGGGCGGCGTCGAGGACGTCGACGCCGGCGACGACCACGACGTGCGCCCCGGTGGCGGTCAGGACGGGGCTCAGGGCCCGCAGGAGGTGCTCGAACGACGCGATGCCGGGGCCGTCGACGGTGAGCCGGTCGACGTCGTCGAGGACCACGACGACCCGGCCCGCCCAGGGTTCGGCGCCGCGGCGGAACCACTTCCGCGACGGGCCGCTGTCGGACCTCGGCGGGGCGGCGAGCGCGGCGAGCAGCGCCACGACGTCGCGCTCGAGGTCGGGCAGGGCGAACGGGGCGGCGGCCCGGCGCCGGCATCGGGCGCTACCGCCTCGAGGAGCTCCTGGGCCGGGGCGGCATGGGCGAGGTGTGGCGCGCCTTCGACACCGGACGCGAGCGGTGGGTCGCACTCAAGCTGCTGCTCGAGCCGCTGGCGCACGACGCCGAGTTCGTCGCGCGCTTCCGCCGCGAGGCCCGCCTCGCCGCGCGGCTCTCCGACCCGCACATCCTGCCGATCCACGACTTCGGAGAGCTCGAGGGCCGCCTCTACATCGACATGCGCATGGTCGACGGGCCCGACCTCGCCAAGGTCGTCTCCCGCGGGCCCGTCCCGCCCGACCGGACCGCCGCGATCGTCTCCCAGATCGCGAGCGCCCTCGACGCCGCCCACACCGGCGGGCTGGTCCACCGCGACGTCAAGCCGGCGAACGTGCTCCTGGCGGCGCGCGACCCCGTCTTCGCCTACCTCACCGACTTCGGCGTGGCCGCCGAGCAGAACCGCTCGGACGGCCTGACCGAGGCGGGCACCGTCCTCGGCACGCTGGCCTACCTCGCCCCGGAGACCTTCGAGGGCATCCCGCCCGGGCCCGCGTCGGACATCTACGCGCTGGGGTGCGTGCTCGCCGAGATGCTGCTCGGCCACCCGCCGTACAAGACGGCCACCCCCGCCCAGGCGCTGCGCGCGCACGTCCACGAGCCGCCGCCGCGGCCCTCGGAGCGTGACTCCCGCGTGCCGAAGGCGTTCGACGACGTCGTCGCGCGCGCGATGGCGAAGGACCCCGCGCGCCGCTACCGCACCGCCGGGGAGCTGGGCGCCGCGCTGGTCGCCGCGGTCGGGTCCCCGCCGCGCGCCGAACCCGGGGCCACCGGCGTCGCCGTGGCTCCGCGGCCCGCCGCCACGTCCGCGGGGACGCCCGCGGGCACCGCGCCGGCCGCCGTCGGGCCGGCTCCCGCCACGCCGACCGAGGTCGGCGAGGGGCCGGCCCGCACCGTGGTGACCCGCCTGCCGGCCCCGCCGCCGGTCGAGCTGCCCGCGCCG
>NZ_JBVPVA010000794.1:0-2070 GCF_055612215.1 Actinomycetospora sp.
CGCCACCGGCCACCCCGGCGCGGGGTCCGATCCGGGAGCAGCGGCTCAAGCCACTCCCACGCCTGGTCGGAGATCTCCTGCCTGATCACAGGCAAGATCTTCCCCCACAGCCCTCCATCGATCCGTCAGACACGCCCTAGCCCACGCCGGGGGTAACGATCCGGGGGCCGATCAGGGCAGCGGCGCGCCGTCGCCGAGGGCCGAGGCGTAGAGGTCGCCGTGCTCGGCGATCCGCGCCAGCACGGCCTCGGGGGAGAAGACCAGCTCCTCCGGGTCCCGGCACCCCTCGACCTCGTCCCACGTCAGCGGGGTCGACACCGTCGGGGCTCCGTGCGCGACGCGCGCCCGCAGCGAGTAGGGCGCGACCGTCGTCTTCGACGTGTTGTTCTGGCTCCAGTCGACGAAGACCCTCCCGCCCCGGCGGTCCTTCGCCATGACGGCGGTGACGCGGTCGGGGGTCTCGCGGGCCAGGGCCTCCGCGAGGCGCTTGGCGTACCCGGAGGTCGCCGACGGGTCGGCGTCGGCGGGCAGGGCCACCGGCGCGGTCATCTGCATCCCCTTGGAGCCGCTGGTCTTCACGCATGCGACGAGCCCGTCGTCGGCGAGCCGCGCGCGGATGCGGGCGGCCACCGCGGCGCACTCGAGCAGGCCCGTGCCGGGCCCCGGGTCGAGGTCGAACACCAGCTCGTCGGGTGGGAGCGGATGGTCCCCGGCGTCGACCCGCCACTGGGGGACGTGCAGTTCGAGAACGGCGAGGTTCGCCAGGTACACCAGCGCGGCCAGCTCCTCGACCACGAGGAAGGACGCGCTGGAGCTCCCGCGCGAGGACCCGGGCGTCGGGACGACGACGCTGCGCAGCCAGGACGGGGCGTTGCGTCCGGCGTTCTTCTCGTAGAACGACTCGCCCTCGATCCCGTCGGGGAAGCGCCGCAGGGTCACCGGCCGCCCGGCGAGGTGGGGAAGGAGCGTGTCGGCGACGCGGGCGTAGTAGTCGATCACCGCGTTCTTGGGCGTCCCCGGGTAGAGCTCCTTGTCGAGGTTGGAGAGCTTCAGCGTCCGGCCGCCGACCGCGACCCGCGGGGACTGGACGTTCGCGGCGGCCCGCTCCTTCGCGGTGGTGCCGTCCTCGACGCGGCGCGTGACCAGCCAGTCCTCGGGATCGTCGCCGCGGGCCGGCCGGAAGAACACGAAGCGCCCGTCGACCCGCTCCCCACGCAGGGTGACCGCGACCTCGTCGTCGCTCCACTTCTCGGTCTCGTAGGTCCCGGAGTCCCAGACGGTCATGCTGCCGCCGCCGTACTCGCCCTTCGGGATCTCGCCGTGGAAGTCGAGGTACTCCAACGGGTGGTCCTCGGTGTGCACGGCGAGGCGCGGGGCGCCGGGGGACTCGGGCAGGCCCTTCGGCACCGCCCAGCACACCAGGACGCCGCCGCGCTCGAGGCGCACGTCGTAGTGCAGCCGCCGGGCGTGGTGCTCCTGGACCACGAAACGACCCCCGGCGTCGGTGTCGGCGACCTCACCGGAGCCGGCGTCACCGAACGGCTCGGGCGTCCGATCCGGGTCCCGTTTCGCCCGGTACGTGTCGAGCTCGCCCATTCCGCACCCTCCCGACGACCGCCGCGTGTGCTGTCGCGGTGAAGGATCCCACTGTGCGGCCACGTGCCAGCAGCCCGGATGCGGGCATAGCCTCGCTCCCCGGACAGCCGATCAGCGCCGGGGCAGGCCGGGACCCGACGCCGCGCGAACGAGGGTGGCGAGATGACCGTGGCTCCCAGGACGGCGGGTTCGAGTGCCGCCCACGAGCAGGCCGTGGCAGCCGCGCGGGCACGCCTCGCGGCGCTTCCGCCGGACGCGCCGGTGCGGCTGAAGAAGCGGACCTCGAACCTGTTCCGGTTTCGCGACGGCCGCGGCGGGCTGGAGGTCGACGGCCTGGACCGCGTCCTGCACGTCGACCCCGAGGCCCGCACAGCCGACGTCGGCGGCATGACGACCTACGAGGACCTCGTCGCCGCGACCCTGCCGCACGGCCTGATGCCGCTGGTGGTCCCGCAGCTCAAGACGATCACGCTC
>NZ_JBVPVA010000847.1:0-1977 GCF_055612215.1 Actinomycetospora sp.
CTCACCGAGGGTGTCCGACCCCACGGTGTGCCGCGGGATCGGCTCGGTCACTCTGGTGAGGTGCACCAGGGTGACGAATCCGGCGAGGACCCGACGTCGGAGGACACGCGCCCCGGCCGTTCCCCGATCGACCGCCGCTTCGCCGCGATCATCGGCGCCCTGCGCCGCGCGGACCCCCGGTTCGCGCGCCGCGTCTCGGAGCCCCACCGGCTGCGCAGCGGCCAGATCATGATGCTCGCCGGCCTCGTGGCGACGCTGCTCGTCGGCGTGCTGCCCCTCGCCGTCGGGATCCAGATGCAGCTCGCCGCGCTGCTCACGATCGGCGCGATCGGGATCGCGTTCGGTCCGGTGATCGTCCCGCCGCTGGTCGGCGTGGTGCTCAGCCGCGTCCGTCCGGCCTGGTGACGGGCTCCTGGAGGACCCGCTCGACCCAGGTCAGCAGCTCGCCCTCGACCTCGTCGCGGTTCGTCTCGTTGAGGATCTCGTGGCGCGCCCCGGGCCACACCCGGAACGTGACGTCCTTCAGCCCGGCCTCGCGGTAGCGGTCCGCGAGCGCCTGGGCGACGACGACGGGTCCGCCCACCGGGTCGTTCTCGCCGACCGCGATGTACACCGGCAGGTCCTGGCGCATGGCCGCGAGCCGCTGCGGGTCGGCGACGGCCCGCCCCGCGGCGAGCATCTCCGTGCCCGCCGTGGAGTCGAGGCCGAACCCGCACCACGGGTCCGCGACGTACGCGTCGACCTGGGCCTCGTCGCGGGAGAGCCAGTCGTAGTCGGTGCGCGCCGGCGCGAACGGGGCGTTGAATGCGGAGAGGTCGACCGGCTTCGAGGTGTCGATCGCCCCCTCGATCATGTCCAGCAGGGTCGTCCCGGTGAGGACGGCCGCGTCGACGTCCTCGGAGTGGTCGAGCAGGTACTGCTGCACCGCGAAGGACCCCATGCTGTGCCCGAGCAGGATCAGCGGCACGCCCGGGGCGTCCTGACGGCCCCGCTCCACGAGCCGTCCGACGTCCGCCACCAGCTCGTCCCACCCACCGGGGCCGAGCGAGCCGGCCTCGGTGCCGTTGGCCCGCGCGGTGGCGCCGTGGCCGCGGTGGTCCTGCCCCTGCACGAGGAAGCCCGCGTCCGTCAGCACCTCGGCGAGGTGGCCGTAGCGCAGGACGTGCTCGCCCATCCCGTGGGTGAGCTGCACGACGCCGCGCGGGTCGCCGGCCGGCAGCCAGCGGAACACCGCGACGGTCTGGCCGCCCGCGGAGGGCAGGTCGATGCGGGTGGGCTCCGTCGCCATCGGCGGTTCCTCCGTTCGGCCCCGGGAGTCTCCGGCGGGGCGGGCGGGTGGAGTCTGGCCCGCCCGCCCCGCTCCTGAGAAGACCCGGGAGCCGGATCAGGTCCCGGACGGGGCGGGTGCGTGGACGTCAGGCGCAGGTTCGCCGAGGTCCTGAGCTGCCCGGACCCTCACCCTCCCGCAGCCGTCTCCACCACGACCGGCGTGGCGGCGGCGCGGCCGGGCGCGGCGCGGGCACCGGACGGTCGAGCCCGCGCGTCGCCCGCCAGCGCGCCACGACGTCGTCGGCGCGGGGTCGCCGGATCGGCACCCTCGGGCCCGACGGGAACCGGAGGAAGTCGACGACGCGGCGGTCGAGCTCGGCCACGACCTGCCGTACCGCGGCCTCGTCGCGCAGGTCCCGCACCGCCTCGTCGAGGCCTGCGAGCTCCTTGCGCAGCCGCAGCGACGGCGGCAGCAGCAGGTCGGTGGAGACGCCCTCGGCGCGCAGCTTCGAGCGGATCCACCAGTTCTCGTCGCCGTGGGTGGGCAGCTTCAGCGGCTTCCCGGCGCCGGGCAGGTTGTCGAACCCGCCGGACTCGATCGCCTTGCGGATCTGCTCGTCGACCCGCGACTCGTAGCCCTTCCGGAAGGATTCGGCGTCCCCGCGCACGGCTCCACGGTGCCATCGGGCAGCGGGTCCCGGCCACCCG
>NZ_JBVPVA010000980.1:0-13839 GCF_055612215.1 Actinomycetospora sp.
GCTCACCGGCGGTGCGGTAGCGGCGGGCGGGGTCCTTGGCCATCGCGCGCGCGACGACGTCGTCGAACGCCTTCGGGACGCGCGGGTCGCGCTCCGACGGCCGCGGCGGGGGCTCGTGGACGTGCGCGCGCAGCGCCTGCGCCGGGGTGGCCGTCTTGTAGGGCGGGTGGCCCAGCAGCATCTCGGCGAGGACGCACCCGAGCGCGTAGATGTCCGACGCGGGTCCCGGCGGGATGCCCTCGAACGTCTCCGGGGCGAGGTAGGCGAGGGTGCCGAGGACGGTGCCCGCCTCGGTCAGACCGTCGGAGCGGTTCTGCTCCGCGGCCACGCCGAAGTCGGTGAGGTAGGCGAACACCGGGTCGCGGGCCGCCAGCAGCACGTTGGCCGGCTTGACGTCGCGGTGCACCAGGCCGCCGGTGTGCGCGGCGTCCAGGGCGCTCGCGATCTGGGAGACGATGCCGGCGGTCCGCTCGGGCGGGACGGGCCCACGGGAGACGACCTTGGCGAGGTCGGGCCCGTCGACCATCCGCATGTCGATGTAGAGCCGGCCCTCGAGCTCGCCGAAGTCGTGGATCGGCAGGATGTGCGGGTCGGAGAGCCGCGCGGCGAGGCGGGCCTCCCGGCGGAACCGCGCGACGAACTCGGCGTCGTGGGCCAGCGGCTCGAGCAGCAGCTTGAGCGCGACCCAGCGCTCGCGCCCGGTGTCGAAGGCGCGCCACACCTCGCCCATGCCGCCCCGGCCCAGGAGCTCCTCGAGGCGGTAGCGCCCGATGCCGGCGCCGGTCCCGACCTCCGTCACCGTCACACCGCCCCCCGGAGGTCTCGTGGCCACCGCTGTCCGTCCGGGGGGAGGTTACTCGCGGCGATCACCGCTCGGGGGGTGCCGCCCGGGCGGACGAGTCCCGGCACGACGGCGCCACCCTCCGCGCACACGGCGCCTCAGGCGCCGCAGCTCCCGCCGTAGGTGGTGATCTTGTAGTCGACGACGGCGAGGGCGCCCTGCAGGTCGCGCAGCTGCGCGACGATGGCCTCGCGCTGCTCGAGGAGCAGAGCGAGGCGCTCGTCCTGGGTGTGCGGCCCGGCCTTGACCAGGGCGAGGTAGCGGCTCACCCCGGCGATCGGCATCCCGGAGAGCCGCAGCCACGTGACGAAGGCGATCCGGCCGAGCGCCTCGCGGTCGTAGACGCGGTGCCCGGCGGCGTCGCGGTCCGCCTCGACCAGCCCGATGCGCTCGTAGTAGCGCAGCGTGTGGGCCGTGATGCCGGTGATCTCGGCGACCTCGGAGATCCCCAGGGGAGACGGGAGGTCGTCGGGCAGCCGCATCGCCCGGACGAGCTCGTCGTTCAGCGGCGGCAGCGAGCCGTCCGCCGCGGCCACCGAGTCGAGGATCGTGCGCAGGCGGGCGGCCGGGTGGGCGTGCGGATCGACGTCCACCGGGCCGGTCTCCGGGACGGTGCCCAGTGCGGTCATGTCCCCGACGCTAGGCCTTCGAGTGCGCTCGAAGCCACCTCCCCGGTTCGGCCCGTCCGGCGAGCGTCACACACCGGGACGATCACGTTGACGATCACCTCGGACCGCCGGTACCTGTGGCGTCCGTGAGGGCTTCAGCAGTCGCCGCGGTCCTGGAGGGGATCCCGTTCCCCGTCCGGCCGTGGCAGATCGCGACCGCCGCCGACGAGTACGGGGTCGATCCGCTGACGCGCGCCGAGATCGACCAGATCCCGGACCGGGAGTACAGCGACGTGTTCGACATCGTGGTCGCGCTCACGTCCACCCCCGCGCACCTGCGCAGCCGGCGCCCGCTCTAGACGGCGCACCGGCGCACGAACCGGTCGGCCCGTACCCAGTAGGGCACGAAACAGACGCTGGACCTGCGGAAACACCCCGACCCGTGCCGGGGGACGGCGGGGTCGGTGTGGGACCGTCAGCGGCGGCGCGCCCGGCGCCGGGGAGCGAGGACACGTCCGTGGTGATGTGGCGTGCGGTGCGCCGTGGATCGGGTCGGCACGGCGTGGGCCGGGACGGCGCGGGCCGGCACGGATCGGGGCCGGCGTGGCGCGTGCCGGCGGTGCTCGCCGCGGCCGCCGTCCTCGTGCTCTCGGCCGCCGCGTGCTCCGGCGGCGCGTCCTCCTCCGCCGCGGGTGCTTCCCCGGCCGCCTCGGCGGGCTCCCCGACGTCACCCCTGCCGCCGCCCGGACCGCGGGTGACCGTCGACCCCGCCGCGGACGTGAACCCCACCGCCCCGGTGCACGTGCACGCCGACGGGGGCCGGATCACCGGGGTGCACATGACGAACGCGTCGGGCGCCGCCGTCACCGGGACGCTCTCGCCCGACGGCGCCACCTGGACCACCAGCGAGCCGCTCGCGTTCGGCCGCACCTACACCGTCGTCGCGGACGCCGTCTCGGCCCAGGGCGCCCCGACGCACCTGCAGTCGACGGTCGCCACGCTCGCGCCGAAGCAGACCGACAGCGCCGCCGTGGACCCGGGCGGCACCGACGTCGGCGTCGGGCAGCCGGTCGCGGTCACCTTCTCCCACCCGGTGACCGACAAGGACGCGGCCGTCAAGGCGCTGGCCGTGACCTCCGACCCGCCGCAGCCCGGAGCCTGGCACTGGATCTCCTCGAGCCAGGTGGACTACCGGCCGCAGGTCTACTGGAAGCCGGGCACCACGATCACCCTCGACGGCAAGCTCTACGGCGCCGACCTCGGCGGCGGGGCGTTCGGCGCGAAGGACGTCCACGAGACCTTCCGCGTGCACGACGCGTGGGTGGCGAAGGCCGACGGCGGCGCCGAGCAGATGCAGATCTTCGACAACGGCGCCCTGGTCAAGACGATGAAGATCAGCCTGGGCTCGCCGCAGTTCCCGACGCACACCGGCACGCACGTCATCTCCGACAAGGAGCCCAGTGTCGTCATGGACTCGGCCACCTACGGCGTCATGCCGGGTCAACCGGGCTACTACAAGGAGACCGTGCTCCTCGACGAGCGCATCTCCAACGACGGGGAGTTCGTCCACTCGGCGCCGTGGTCGGTCGGGCAGCAGGGCACCGACAACGTCTCCCACGGGTGCGTCAACCTCAGCCCCGCCGACGCGCAGTGGTTCTTCGACCACTTCGGCGTCGGCGACGTCGTGGAGGTCACCAACTCCGGCGGCCCGGCGCTCCCGGTGTGGGACCGCTGGGGCGACTGGGCGCTGCCCTGGGCGCAGTGGCAGGCCGGCACGACCTGACCGGCGGTCCGCCCGGAGCGCGGCTCAGCCGGCCCGGGGCGGCCGGTCGTGGGGTGCGCGGCTCGGCCCGACGACACCGTGGCGCAGGGCGAACGAGGCCGCCCCGAGCCGGGAGTGCACGCCGAGGGCGGCGAGGACCGCCCGGACGTGGCTGCGCACGGTGGCGACGGTCACGCCCATCGTCTCGGCCATCTCCTCGGTCGACGCGCCCGCGGCGATCAGTTCGAGGCACTGCCGCTCGCGGTCCCGCAATCCCGTCAACCGCCGCCGCTCCGCGGCCTCGCCCTCCGGCACGGACGCCCCGCGCGCGACGGCCGTGTCCCCCTCGGCGGCGCGCTGCGCGGGCACCGGCCCGACCTCCCCGCGCGCCGCGCGGGTGATCGCCTCGACCAGGTCGTGGCCGGAAGCGCTCTTGAGCAGGTGTCCCACGGCGCCCGCCGCCGCAGCCGCGGCCGGACCGGGGTCGTCCGCGGCCGCGGTGAGCACCACGACGCGGGTGCCCGGCGCGCAGCGCGCCAGCCGCGCCACGAGCGCCTGGGCCGAGCCGGTGGCGAGGGCCGCGGCGTCGACCAGGCAGACGTCGGGTCGGGCCTGCCGGGTGCGGGCCACCGCGTCGACCTCGGTGGTGGCGACGCCCGCCACCTCGATGCCGTGCTCCGCGAGGTAGGCGCCCACCAGGTCGGTGAAGAGGCGATGATCGTCGGCGAGCAGTACGGTCGTCACAGCGTCGCCTCCGCGGGGCCGGGCGGGTGTCGTCACTCGGACGAGTGACGCGGGAGGCCCCCGTTCGGTTGGCCGCCGAATGGGCGACATGATCTCGGCGGGCACGGTGCGTTTCCGGATCCGTCAAGATGGATGAGGACCGGGCATCGCTTGCTCAACTAACGTTCCTCCATGAGTCGCTTCCGTGTCCGGTACGTCACGGCTGCCCGACTCCTCGCGGAGGCGCTCGGCGCCCGACTCGCCGAGGAGCCGGATCTCGCCCTCGCCGAGGACGGCCCCCCGGCCGACGTGCTGCTGGTGGACGCCGTCGGGGCCTGCCCCGGCGAGGGCCCGCCCCCCGCCGCCCGGATCGTCGTCCTCGCCACCGACGACGCCCCCGGGAGCGCGGTCGCGGCCGCCCGTGCCGGCGCGTCGGCCTGGCTGGACCACCGCTGCAGCGCCGACGAGCTCCTCCGCGTGCTGCGCGGGGTGGCGCGCGGTGGCGCCTTCTTCCCCCGCGAGGTCCAGGCCGAGATCCTGGACGCCCTGCGCACCGACGCCGCGGGCGGCGAGCCCACGGACCCGTTCGCGCGGCTGACCGGCCGGGAGCGCGACGTGCTGCACGCGCTCGCCGACGGCCTGGGCAACCGGGAGATCGGCGAGCACCTCGGGATGTCGTACAACACGGTCCGCACCCACACGAACGAGATCTTCCGCAAGCTCGGCGTCCACACCCGCGTCGACGCGGTGCGGACCCTGCGGGGCGCGGGATGACGGCCGGACCGTTCGCGCTGCTCCACGACATCGGCCACGAGGTGGCCACCCTCTCAGCGCTGGTCGCCGCCGTCCGCGGCGAGGACGGGCTCGACGCCGACGCCCGCGAACGGATGGCGCTCGTGGCACGCCAGATCGACCGGCTCGCGGACCTCCTCACCGACTGGGACCTCCCGTCGGACGCGGTCGAGGCGGGCGACGAGGTCCTGGAGCTGCGCGACCTCCTGCACGAGGTCGTGGTGCTGCGCGACGCCGCCTCCCCGGGCTCGGTGGCGCTGCACCCGGGACCGGCCGTGCTCGTCCGGCTCGACCGCCAGGCCCTGTGCCGGCTGGTGACCAACCTGGTCGACAACGCGGTGCGGGCGGCCGGCGCGGGAGGCGTGGTGGAGCTGGACCTCGACGCGGAGGGCGGCGCCGACCCGGTGGTCCGCGTGGCCGACGACGGCCCGGGCCCCGGGGCCGGCCCGCGGGGCGACCGCGGGATGGGCCTGGCCATCGTGCGCACCCTGGCGCGCCGGCTCGGGGCCGAGGTGACGATGCGCCCGCGACGTGGCGGCGGGACGGTCGCCGAGGTGGTGCTGCGCGGCCGGCGGGCCGTGCCCGTCCCGGCCCCCCGCGCGCCCGGGTGCGGACGGCCGGATGACGCGTCCGCCCCACCGCCGTCTGGTCAAGTTGCACGAGGTCCCGACGCACCGGGCTGACGAGCATGGGACGGGTGACGCTGCGCATCCTCCTGGTGGACGAGCACCAGATGCTGGTCGAGGCCCTCGCGACGCGACTCGGCGCCGAACCGGACCTGGTGGTCGACACCCGGGGACCGGCGGGCGTGGAGACGGTGGTCGCGCACGCGGTCCGCGCCCGGGCCGACGTGATCGTCCTGGAGGTCGCGCCGCTCGACGGCGACCGGCGTGAGCTGATCCTGGGGCTGCGCCACCGCCTGCCGAACGCCCACCTCGTCGTGCTGACCGCGGAGGAGGACCGCCGGATCGCCGGTGAGGTCGCCCCGCTCGGTGTGGAGGGCTGGATCTCGAAGGAGGCCGACGTCGGGGCGCTCGTGGACCTGATCCGGGCCGTCGCGCGGGGCCGGGGCTGGTTCCCGCCCGAGCAGCTGGGCGCGGTGCTCGAACGGCTGCGTGCGGACGCGAGGCGCGCCCGACAACGGGGCGGTCCGCTCGACCGGCTCACCGACCGCGAGCGGGAGATCCTCGCGGCGATGGTGCGCGGCGAGTCGACGGTGACCCTCGCCCGCCAGCTGCGGCTCTCGGCGCACACCGTCCGCAGCCACGTCGCCAACACCTACGCCAAGCTCGGCGTCCACAACCGGCTCGAGGCGGTCGCACTGGCCCGGTCCGCCGGCCTCGACGTCGCCGCGGGGCCGCGGCCCGAGCTCGTCCCGGCGGGCCGGTGAGCGCGGGGGGCCCCGACCCGGCCCGAGCCGGGTCCGGGGCGTCACGGCCCGTCCTGGTCGTCGCCGGCGTGCTCGCGGTCTGCGTCGTGGTCGGCGCCGTGCTCGGCATCCTGCTCCCGATGTGGACGGCGGCCGGGGGGCGGGCCACCGTGGACCCGGCCGCGTCCCCGGCGGTGCCGCCGGGCCGGTCCCTGCCGGTGGTCGTCTCGCTGACCTTCGACGACGGCCTCGCGGGGCAGACGCAGTACCTGCCCGTCCTGCAGGCGCACGGCCTGACCGGGACCTTCTACGTCAACACCGGTGACATCGGTCAGCCCAACTACCTGACCCGGGCCGACCTCACGCAGATCGCCGCCGCCGGGAACGAGATCGGCGGCCACACGGTCCTGCACCCGAACCTCGTCGGCGACGCCCCGGACGAGACCGCACGCCAGGTGTGCGACGACCGCGCCACGCTGACCTCGTGGGGCTTCCACCCGGTGTCGTTCGCCTACCCCTTCGGGATCACCTCGCCCTCGGTCGAGGCCATCGTGCGGGACTGCGGCTACACCAGCGCGCGCCTGGACCACGGGCTCGGGCCGGTGAGCGCCGCGTGCCCGGCCTGCGCCAGCGAGACCGTCCCCCCGACCGACCCGTACGCGGTCCGGACCGCACCCGACATCACCGAGACGGCCACCCTGGCCGACCTCGAAGGATGGGTCACCAGGGCGCAGTCCGCCGGCGGCGGCTGGGTGCCGTTCATCTTCCACCACGAGTCGTGCGCCACGTGCGGCACCCTGTCGACGAGCCCGGCGTTGATCGACCAGTTCACCACCTGGCTGGTCGACCAGCAGCGCGCCGGGACGGTCGCGGTCCGCACGGTGGGCCAGGTGGTCGGGGGAGCGGACGGACCGGTCCACCGGGCTCCCGCGGCGACGTCGACCTCTCTGGTCGACGGCGACCTGAGCCAGGCCGGCACGACGGTCCCCGACTGCTGGGAGGCGTCGGGCTACGGGACCAACACCGCCGCCTTCGCCTGGACCCCGCCGAACGGCGGCGCGCCGGCCTCCGAGGCCGTCACCGTCAGCGCCTACACCGACGGCGACGCGGTGATGCTGCCCCGGCTCGACCTCGGGCAGTGCACGCCGACGACCACGCCCGGCACCCCGACACACCTCGCCGCGCAGTACCGCTCGACGGTCCCGACCCAGTTCGCCGTCTACCGCCGCACCGGCACGGGCTCCTGGGAGTACTGGACGTCCGGTCCGCTGGTCGTCCCCTCGGCCGACTGGGCACCGATCACGTGGGACACCCCGCCGGCACCCCCCGACACCACCGGGGTCGCGGCGGGCCTGGCGATCGGCGCGGTGGGCACGCTGGAGAGCCGCGGGTACGTCGAGGACGCGGTGGCGGTGCCGCCGGCGCCGTCGCTCGTCGCCCCGGGACTGCGCGGTCTGCTGGAGATCGGCGCGGCCGTGGCCGCGGGCCTGGGGCTGCTGGGCGCCCTCGCGGGGCTCGCGCACCACTACCTGCGCCGACGGCGGCCCCGGCCGGCGCGCTGGGGAGGCGTCGCCGACGTGCCCGGACCGCGGACGTCGGACGACGGCCCGCCCGAGGGGGAGCCGGGCGACGACCCGACCGAGGCGGCGGTTCCCTCGACCGCGGAGCGCTCGGAGACCGAGGGCGTGCCCCGGTGAACCCCTGGATCCTCATGTACCACTCGGTCGCGGACTACGAGCGCGACCCGTACCTCGTCACCGTGCGGCCCGAGCGCCTCGACGCCCAGCTGACGTGGCTCCGGCGTGCCGGGCTCGTCGGCGTCGGCGTGGCGGACCTGCTCGCGGCCGCGCGGCGGGGAGCCGCGCGCAGGCTGGTCGGGCTGACCTTCGACGACGGCTACCGCGACTTCGCGACCACGGTCGTCCCCCTCCTGCGCCGCCACGGCTTCGGCGCCACGGTCTACGTCGTCGCCGGGCGCCTCGGCGGCCACAACGACTGGGACCCCGACGGCGAGCGCAAGGCCCTGATGACCGCCGACGAGGTCGCCGCGGTCGCCGCCGAGGGGATCGAGGTCGGCGCGCACGGGATGGCGCACGTGCCGCTGAGCGCGCCGATCGCCGGGACGGACCTCGCCCGCGAGGTGGCGGAGAGCCGCCACCTCCTCGCCGACCTGGCGCACCGCCCCGTGACCGGCTTCTGCTACCCGTACGGCGCGCACGACGAGCGGGCGGTCGCCGCGGTGCGCGCCGCGGGCTACGACCACGCCTGCGCCACCGGTCGTCCGCCCGTCCCCGGCCCGCTCGCCCTGCCCCGGACCTACGTCGGGGACCGCGACGGCCCGCCGCGGCTGGCCGCCAAGTGGGGTCGCCACGCCGTCGCGGAGGGCCGGGAGGCCGCCGGCGTCCACCGCCGCCCCGTGCGGGTCCCCAGCCCCGCGGCGGCCGGGCGCGTCCGGAGCTGAGCCGTGGCGCTGCGGGTCCTGCACGTCGCCCAGCCGGTCGAGGGGGGCGTGGCGGCCGTGGTCGCGCAGGACGTCCTCGACCAGCGCCGGCGGGGCTGGCAGGTCGCGGTGGCCTGCCCCGGGACCGGGTCGCTGCCCGTCGCCCTCGTCCGGGCCGGCGTCCCCCACCTGCCGTGGGCCGCCCGCCGGGAACCGGGCCCCTCGTCGCTGCTCGAGGCGCGGCGCCTCGCCGCGCTCGTCGGCCTCGCGCGGCCCGACGTCGTGCACCTGCACTCGTCGAAGGCCGCGCTGGCGGGCCGCCTCGGGGTCCGCGGCGCCGTGCCCACCATCGTGCAGCCCCACGGCTGGTCCTGGCTCGCGGTCGGCCCCCGGTCCGCCGGCCCGGCCCGCGCCTGGGAGCGCCACGCGGCCCGCTGGCACGACGTCTGCGTGTGCGTGGGGGCCGGCGAGGCGCACCTCGCGCTCGAGGCCGGGGTGCCGGGACCCCGCGAGGTGGTGCGCAACGGCGTCGACCTCGCGCGGTTCCGGCCGGCCGGCCCGGCCGAGCGCCGGGCGGCCCGGGCGGCCCTGGGCCTGCCGGCCGCCGACCCGGTGGCCGTCTGCGTGGGCCGGGTCTGCCGGCAGAAGGGCCAGGACGTGGCACTGCGCGCCTGGCCCGCGGTCCGCGCCGCCGCCCCCGGCGCGCGGCTGGTCCTCGTCGGGGGCCCCCGGCTCGACGGCAGGGCGGTCGGCCCCGGGGTCCTCGGCGTGGGTGCGGTGGCCGACGTGCGCCCCTGGCTGGCCGCCGCCGACCTCGTGGTCCTGCCCTCCCGCTGGGAGGGCCTCTCGCTGGCCCTGCTCGAGGCGCTCGCGGTCGGGCGGCCGGTCGTCGCGAGCCAGGTGCCGGGCCTCGCCGACGCCGTCGGCGTGGGGACCGGCGCGCTCGTCCCCCCCGACGACGCGGCCGCGCTCGCGGAGGCCGTCGCCACCCGGCTCACCGACCCGCGCCGCTGCGCGACGGAGGGCGCGGCGGCCGCCGCGCACGCCCGGGCCTTCGACGTCCGGCAGACCCTCGACCGGCTCGCCGCCCTCACGGCCGCAGTGGCGAGCGGACGCGTCCGTTCGGCAGACCTTCGTAGGCGCGTTGGTGTGGATGACCGAGGACGGCTGGCCACGCGCATCGCAGGCTGGTGATCAGGCGGGCACGGTGCCCGCCCGAGCCGGAAGGAAGCCCGATGGTCGCCACCTCCCCGCTGTCCCTCGCGATCAACGGCCGCGAGCGCCTGCTGGTGCAGGACCTGGTCGCCTTCACGCGTCCCGCCGAGTCGGAGCGGCTGGGAACGGTCGCGGTCGTCGGGCTCGGTTACGTCGGGCTGCCCACCGCGCTGGCCATCGAGCACGCCGCCGAGCGCGTCGTCGGGCTCGACGTCGACCCGGCGCGGCTCGCCGTGATCGCCGCCCGGGACGCCGACCTCGACGACGAGGCGCGCCGCACCCTCGACCTCGTCCTGGACGCGGGCCGGCTGGACCTGACCACGGACCCGGCGACCCTGGAGAGCGCCGACGTCGTCGTCGTCTGCGTCCCGACGCCGGTGCTCGCGGACCGCAGCCCGGACCTGCGGGCCCTGCGCGCGGCGTGCGGGACCGTCGTCGCCCACGCCCGCCGCGGCCAGACGATCATCCTCACCTCGACGACGTACGTCGGCACCACCCGCGAGCTGCTGGCCGCCCCGCTGCACGAGCGGGGGCTCGTCGCCGGGACCGACGTGTTCGTCGCCTTCAGCCCGGAGCGCATCGACCCCGGCAACCACGACCACCGCCAGCGGGAGACCCCGCGCGTCGTCGGGGGGATCACCACGGAGTGCGCCTCGGCGGCGGCCAACGTGGTCTCCGCGCTCACCGACTCGGTGTTCCTCGTGAGCTCGCCCGAGGCCGCCGAGCTGACCAAGCTCTACGAGAACATCTTCCGGGCGGTGTCCCTGGCCCTGGCCAACGAGTTCGCCGACGCGTGCGGCGCCTTCGGCATCGACCCGATCGAGGTCACCCTCGCGGCGGGCACCAAGCCCTACGGGTTCCTCGGGGCGTTCCCCGGCCCGGGCGTCGGGGGCCACTGCATCCCCTGCGACCCGCACTACCTCCTCGCGCAGCTCCGGCACGCGGGCGTCGCCGCTCCGCTCGTGGACGCGACGATGCACGCGATCGACGACCGCCCCGCGCGCGTGGCCGACCGTGCCGGCGAGGTCCTCGCCGCCGACGGGATCGCGCTGCGCGGGGCCCGCATCGCCGTCGACGGGGTCAGCTACAAGGCCGGGGTGCGCGACGTCCGCGAGTCGCCCGCGCTCCCGCTGATCGCCACGCTGCTCGACCGCGGCGCCGACGTCTCCTACCACGACCCGCTCATGCCGGTGATCCGCCTCGAGGACGGCCGGGAGCTGTGCTCCGTCGCCGACCCCGACTCCCGCGACTGGGACCTCGCGATCGTGCAGGTCGTCCACCCCGGCGTGGACCACGACTGGGTGCGGCGCTGCCCCCGGGTCCTCGACGCGACGTACCGGTTCGACGCGGCCGGCACCGCGCGTCAGGTGGTGTGACCCCGTGCACCGGCCGGCCGGGGACCTCCCGGTGGACACCACCGTCCCGGTGGTGGTCCTCAAGACCGACCCGAACGTCATGCACCACGGCGCCCTCGGCGTCGTCCGCTCGCTGGGGTCGCGCGGGATCGCCGTGCACGCCGCGCACGAGCACCGCTGGGCGCCGGCCGCCCGCTCGCGCCACCTGACCCGGTGCTGGCCGTGGTGGACCGACCCTGCCGACGCGGCCGGTGTCCTGTCCGGGCTCGGCCGCATCGCCGATGCCCTCGGCACGCGCGCGGTCCTGCTGAGCACCGACGACGGGGGTGCGGTGCTGCTCGCCGAGCACGGTGACGTCCTGCGCGACCGCTTCGCCTTCCCGCGCGTCCCGCGCGGGCTCCCGCGCCGGCTCGCCGACAAGGCCGCGCTGCCGGCCCTGTGCGCCGAGCACGGGATGCCCTCACCGCGCTCCGAGCACGTCGCCGACCCGGCCCGCGTGCCCGCCCTCGCCGCGGAGCTCGGACTCCCGTTCGTGGTGAAGCGGACCACGGGCGGTCCGCGCACGAGCGTCGTGCGCACCCGCGCCGAGGTCGACGAGCTGGCCGCGGAAGTCGCCTCGGGACCGCTGCTGGTGCAGGAGTACCTGCCCCCGCTGGGTCCGGGCGCCGCGCAGGACTGGTTCGTCCACGCCTACCTCGACGGCCACGGCGACGCGGTCTTCGTGGGGACCGGGGTGAAGGAGCGCTCGTACCCCGCGCACACCGGCCTGACGAGCCTGGGACGGGTCGAGCCGTGGCCCGCGCTGGCCGAGGTCACCACCGCGTTCCTGCGCCGGGCGGGCTACCGCGGCGTCGTCGACCTCGACCTGCGGATCGATCCCCGCGACGGCGAGGCGAAGCTCCTCGACGCCAACCCCCGCTTCGGCGCCCAGTTCCGGCTGTTCCGGGGCGCACGCGGGCTCGACGTCGCGGTGGCCGCCCACCTCGACCTCACCGGCCGGCCGGTGCCCGAGGACCCGCCGCTGCGGCGCCGGTTCGTCGTCGAGCCCTACGACCCCGTCTCCGCGCTCACCCACGTCCGCCGCGGGGAGCTGCGACTGCGCGACTGGGCGGCCTCGCTCCGCGGGATCGACGAACCCGCGTGGTTCGCCCGCGACGACCCACTGCCGTTCGGGCTCATGGCCGCCCGCACGGCGGCCGAGAGCGCCCGGCGCGGCATGGCCGGGCTCACCCGCACCGCCTCGTCCACCACGTCCACACCGACACCCGCCACACCGAAGAGCCACCGCACCACCGGGGAGGACACCACCATGCAGGACCGCACCGATGTCGTGATCATCGGCGCCGGCCCCTACGGTCTGTCACTCGGGGCCCACCTGGCCCCGACCGGGCTACGGGTCCGACAGTTCGGCGGAGCCATGAAGGCCTGGAAGACGATGCCGAAGGGGATGTTCCTCAAGTCGCAGGGGTTCGCGTCGAGCCTTTCCGACCCCCGGGGCACCCACACCCTCGAGGCGTACTGCCGTCGGACCGAGACCCCCTACGCCGATTACGGGGTGCCGGTCGCGCTCGACACGTTCGTCGCCTACGGAGAGTGGTTCGCCCGGGAGCTCCTGCCCGATCTCGAGGACACCTCGGTGGTCGGGCTGGCCCAGGACGAGCACGGTTTCCGGGTGGAGCTCGCCGACGGGGAGGTCGTGCACGCCCCCCGCGTGGTCGTCGCGGTCGGCCTCACCGGCGCCGCGGCGTTGCCCACGGAGCTGGCGGGCCTGCCTGCCCGGCTGGTCTCGCACACCAGCGACAAGAGCGACATGGCCGAGTTCTCCGGCCGCCGGGTCGTCGTGCTCGGTGCGGGGCAGGCCGCGCTGGAGAGCGCGGCCCTGCTGAACGAGGCCGGCGCGGACACCCGCCTGGTGGCACGGGCGGAGCAGATCGCCTGGAACGGTGAGCCGCTCGCCGCGCAGCGGTCGCTCTGGCGGCGGCTGCGTGAGCCCGAGGCGCCGCTGGGTTCTGGCTGGGGCACCTGGTTCTACTCCAACCGGCCCGACCTCTACCACCGCCTGCCCACCACTGTGCGGTTGTCGCGGGCCCGCTCGGCGCTCGGTCCCGCCGGGGCCTACTGGTTGCGCCCACGGGTCGAGGGCGTCGTGCCGATCCTCACCGGGCACCGCCTCGCGAACGCGGAGATCGACGGCGACGAGGTGCGCCTGGACCTGCGCGACGCGTCGGGTCGGCAGCGGGTGCTGCACGCCGAACACGTTCTGGCGGGCACCGGCTACCGGATCGACCTGTCCCGGATGGGCTTCCTCGACGAGTCCCTGCTCTCGCGGATCCTCACGCTCGCGGGCACCCCGTCGGTCACCGCGGACTATCGCTCCTCGGTGCCCGGCCTGTACTTCTGCGGGCCCGCGGTCACGCCGAGCCTCGGCCCCGTGATGCGCTTCGCCTACGGCTCCGCGTACGCCGCCAAGGCGGCCGCCGCCAGCATCGTCGCCTCGACGACCACGCCGGCCCCGGTGGCGTGATGACGGCCGCCCCGGAGGAGACGGCGACGCGGCGGGTGCCGTGCGCGCCGCTCCGCGCGCCCGCTCGGCACGACGGGGCCGCCGTGCTGGTCGGGTGCCTCGACGGTGCGGCGGCCGCGCTCGCCGCCGCGCTCGTCGGGCTGCCCGGAGTCCTGGCCCTCGGCTACGGCCTGGCGGTGGTCGTCGTGCTCGCCTGCGACGGCGCGTACC
>NZ_JBVPVA010000230.1:0-2647 GCF_055612215.1 Actinomycetospora sp.
GAGCTGGTGCGGTTGCAGTGCTACGAGGGCATCGACGCGGCGCAGGCCCTCTACGACTGGGACTTCCCCCGGCAGGTCCTGCACCTGCGGGCCCTCGAGGCGGCCCGCCGCCGCGACGAGGACCTCGACGTCGCCGCCGTCGAGAGCTCGCTCTTCGACGAGCGCTTCCTGCTGGAGCGGCCCGTGCTGCGGGCCCTGCGCAGCCCGAACGCCGTCCTGCTCGTCGACGAGGTCGACCGCGCCGACGACGAGTTCGAGGCCTTCCTGCTCGAGGTGCTCGCGGAGAACTCGGTGACGATCCCCGAGATCGGCGTGGTGCGGGCGGAGACGCCGCCGCTGGTCGTCCTCACCTCCAACCGCACCCGCGAGGTGCACGACGCGCTCAAGCGCCGCTGCCTCTACCTCTGGCTCGAGCACCCCGACCTCGCCCGGGAGATCGCGATCCTGAAGGCGCGGATGCCGCACCTGTCGTCCGAGCTGGCCGAACAGGTGGCGCAGGCGGTGCAGCGGCTGCGCGGACTCGACCTGCTCAAGCCGCCCGGGGTCGCCGAGACGCTGGACTGGGCCGCGGCGCTCGAGCTGATCGGGGCGCGGCGCCTCGACCTGGAGTCGGCGACCGCGACGCTGGGCGCGGTGCTCAAGTACCGCGAGGACGCCGACCGGGCCCGCGACGCGCTGGACGCCCTGCTCGCGTCATGAGCACCTGGGGCGAGCGGAGCGACGGGGAATGACGCGAGCCGACCGGGGCGGGAGCACCGACGAGACGGTTCCCCGCGCCCACGCCGGCGCGGTGCTGGCCTCCGGCGTCGTCGAGGCACTGGGCGGGGGCGCTCCGGCCGACCCGGAGACCCCCGACGAGGACGCGGTCCTCACCGACCTCGTCGCCTTCACCCGGCTGTTGCGCAACGCGGGGGTGCCGGTCACCCCCGACCGGACCGCCACGTACCTGCAGGCCCTGCGCGAGGTCGACCTGGCCAGCGAGGTCGCCATGTACTGGGCGGGCCGGCTGACGCTGTGCTCGGACCCCGACGACGTGGCCCGCTACGACCAGGCCTTCCACGCCTGGTTCTCCTCGGACCCGCGCGAGCAGCGGATGGGCCGCGCGGCGCCGCCGAAGCCGCGGACCTCGACGATCGCGGCCCTCTCGAGCCCGGAGCGCTCCGGGGACGGCGAGGACTCCGAGGACGTGCCCGAGCTGCGGGTGGCCGCCTCCGGCGAGGAGGTGCTGCGCGACCGCGACATCGCGGAGCTGACGATCGGCGAGCGAGAGCACCTGCGCCGGATGATGGCGCTCCTGCGCCCGGACCCGCCGCGACGCCGGGCCCGCCGCCGGCGTCCCGCGCGGCGTGGTGAGGCCGACGCCCGCGCGACCCTGCGCGCGACGCTGCGCCACGCCGGGGAGATCCCGGGACTCTCGCGGCGCAACCGGCGGCAGCGGCCGCGCCGCGTCGTGCTGCTGCTCGACGTGTCGGGGTCGATGGCGCCGTACGCGGACGCCCTGCTGCGCTTCGCCCACGTCCTCACCCGGCGCACCCCGCAGGCCGTCGAGACCTTCACCCTCGGGACCCGGCTCACGCGGGTCACCCGCGAGCTGCGCCAGCGCGACCCCGAACGGGCGCTGCGCGACGCGGGCAACGCCATCCCCGACTGGTCCGGCGGCACCCGGCTCGGCGAGGTCATGACCGCCTTCCTCGACCGGTGGGGCCAGCGCGGCGTCGCGCGCCGCGCCGTCGTCGTGGTGTTCTCCGACGGCTGGGAGCGCGGGGGCACGGACCTGCTCGGTGAGCAGATGGCGCGCCTGGCCCGGCTGGCGCACTCCGTGGTGTGGGTGAACCCCCACGCCGGCAAGCGCGGCTACGAGCCGGTGCAGGGCGGAATCGCAGCGGCCCTCCCGCACGTTGACCGATTGTTGGCCGGTCACTCGCTGGCCACCCTGCAGGAGCTCACGGAGGTGCTGGCGGATGCGTGACGTGCTCACGAGCCTCGAGTCGTGGTGGGCCGACGGGCGGTCCGCGGCGCTGGCCACCGTCGTCGGGACCTTCCGTTCCGCCCCCCGCCAGCCGGGGGCGTCCATGCTCGTCGGCCCCGACGGCCAGGCCGTCGGCAGCGTGTCCGGCGGCTGCGTCGAGGGGGCGGTCTACGAGCTCGGGAACGAGATCCTCGAAGGCGCCGACCCGACACTGCAGCGCTACGGCGTGTCCGACGACGACGCCTTCGCGGTCGGGCTGACCTGCGGCGGCATCCTCGACGTGTTCGTCGAGCAGGTCGACCGCGAGAGCTACCCGCAGCTCGGCGAGATCGCCGCGGCCGTCCGCGAGCGGCGGCCGGTGGCGACCGCGACGATCGTCTCCGGGCCCGGCGTCGGCCGGCGCCTGGTCGTGTGGCCGGACCGGGTCGAGGGCTCGCTGGGCAGCCACCGGCTCGACGACGCGGTGCGCGACGACGCCCGCGGACTGCTCGCGGCCGGGCGCACCACCCTGGTCACCTACGGGACCGACGGCGAGCGCCGCGGGGAGGGCCTCGGGGTGTTCGTCGAGTCCTTCGCGCCCGCGCCCCGCCTCATCGTCTTCGGGGCCATCGACTTCGCCGCCGCCGTCGCCCGCATCGGGACCTTCCTCGGGATGCGGGTGACCGTGTGCGACGCGCG
>NZ_JBVPVA010000234.1:0-2030 GCF_055612215.1 Actinomycetospora sp.
CCGGATGCTCGCCGCGTTCCCCGACCGGGCCGCGACCCTCGGGGCGACGTGGGACGAGCACCGAACGTTGATCGAGCAGGCCCTCCAGGAGGAGGGGCCGATGGACGTCGAGGTCGCGACGCCGGAGCTGCTCGCGGCGAACCTCGCGGGCGAGGACCTCGACGCCGTCGAGCCCGGGCCGCTGCTCGAGTGGCCGCCCGGGCGGAACGACCCGTGCTGGTGCGGCTCCCACACGAAGTACAAGAAGTGCTGCCTCCCGCGGCCCCGGAGCTGATGGGACCGGCCTTCAGCGGATGATCTCGATCATGAGGACCCACGCGTTGACCAGGCCGCTGAGGAGGGCGACCACCATCGCCGCGGGGATCCAGTAGAGCCCGCCGAGCGACGTCGTCAGGACCCCGATGCCGGCCAGGAGCGGGCCGAGCACGAGGGCCACGGCCGGCCCGATGACCAGCAGGCCCCACGCGGCGGGCGGCGTCTCCCGCGACCGGTGCGTCGGGACGGCGAGCCAGCCCACGAGGGGGCCCGCGAGGACCGCCGCCACGATCATCTCGATCCCCAGGGGGACGGCGCCCTGCGGGATGAGCAGGATCAGGGCCAGGAAGACGGGCGTGGCGAGCACGACGAGGGCGTGCGCGGCGCGGAGCGGGATGTGCGGGAGCTTGATGATGGCCTGCAGGTTGATGGAGATGGCCACGAACAGCAGCCCGACCAGCGCGGCGGCGGCGCCGCCGGTGCCGACGGCGAATTCGCGCCAGGGCTCGGAGTCGTAGGCGTTCATCCTCGACGGATTCCTCCCGCAGGACGGTGCAGGGCGCCGGTCAGCCAGCCGTAGACGACGCGGTCGAGGCGTTGCTGGCCGAGCCCCTCGCAGTGCCCACCCGCCCCTTCGGCCACGGTGAACCGGTGGGTCGTGACCGGGCCGCCGAGGGACCGGGCGAACTCGTCGAGCTGCCCGGTGCCGGCGAAGTCGCCCTCCGCCTGGAGGGCCAGGGTCGGGCAGGTGATCCGCTCGGAGAGCCCGGCGAGGGAGAACCGGCTCAGCTCCCGGAAGTACTCGCTCAGGCTCGTGACCCCGTGGGTGGTCATGCGGCACTGGTAGTCGTTGCGCTGCTGGGGGTCGGCGAGCATGGGGGCCAGGTCGGCGTCCAGGGTGGGGTCGCGCTGCTCGACCCGCGTCCAGATCGCGTCGCCCATCCGGGCTCGGAGGGCGGCACCGAAGTCGTACTGGGCGGGGTCGGCGACCAGCGCCGCGATTCGCGGCTCCCCCGCGGCGCCACGGGGCGCGAGGTAGCCCGCGAAGCTCCGGCCGAACAGGACCAGGGCGTCCGGGTCGACGCCGGGTTGCGCCACGACCCAGTCGAGCACCGGAGCGAGCACCGTCTCGAAGTCCGGGCGCAGCACCTGGCCGCGTTCGTAGAGGACCCCGCCTTGACCCGGCCCTTCGAGGACCACGCAGTTCATCCCGTACTCGAGCGCGGACACCGCCTCCTCGGCGTAGCCACTCTCGGCGGTGGAGTCGTAGCCCGCGGGGGCGAGCACGGTGGGCCGGGGCGTGTCGTCCGGTGCCGGCCGCAGCAGATAGCCGGAGACCGCGACGCCGTCCTGCTCGAGCTCCATCGGCAGGCAGGGAGTGCTCAACAGCGGCATGGCGGCGCGGAAGGCGGCGACGTGGGCGCGGTAGTCGGCGTGCAGGTCCTGGCGGGTGAGGTCGTCGCGGGCGAAGAAGAACGCCTGCCGGTAGTACTCGACGGCCCGCAGGTAGCAGCGGCGGGCGCTGACGGCGTCGTCGTGCCCCAGGCTCTCGTCGCCGTCGGCGACGACCGAGTCCGCGAGCGCACGCCACTCCCGGGCCCAGGAGTCGAAGTCGCCGGCCCGGATGCGGGTCGCGACCGCCCGGACCTCGCCGAGATCGGCACAGCCGCGCATGGCCGCGGTCAGCGACCGCTCCAGCTGGGCGTCGAACGCGGCGTCACCAGTGCTGAACGGAGGAGCCGGGGCGTCGGGGGGCGTCGTCGCGGAGGCGGCGA
>NZ_JBVPVA010001146.1:0-1809 GCF_055612215.1 Actinomycetospora sp.
AAGAACATGTTCGCGCTCGGGCTGCTGTCGTGGATGTACCACCGCGGCACCGAGGGCACCGAGGCGTTCCTGCGCGAGAAGTTCGCCAAGAAGCCCGAGCTGGCCGAGGCCAACATCCTGGCCTTCCGCACCGGGTGGAACTACGGCGAGACCACCGAGTCGTTCGCCGTCACCTACGAGGTCGCCCCGGCGGCGCTGCCCACGGGCACCTACCGCCAGATCACCGGCAACCTCGCGCTGGCCTACGGCGTGGTCGCCGCCGGCCAGCTCGCGAAGCTGCCGGTGTTCCTGGGCACCTACCCGATCACCCCGGCCTCGGACGTGCTGCACGAGCTGTCCAAGCACAAGGGCATGGGCGTGACGACGTTCCAGGCCGAGGACGAGATCGCGGGCGTCGGCGCGGCGCTGGGCGCGTCGTTCGGCGGCGCGCTCGGCGTCACCTCGACCTCCGGGCCCGGGGTGGCGCTGAAGTCGGAGACGATCGGGCTCGCGGTCGCGCTCGAGCTGCCGCTGCTGATCCTCGACGTCCAGCGCGGCGGACCCTCGACCGGGCTCCCGACCAAGACCGAGCAGGCCGACCTGCTCCAGGCGATGTACGGGCGCAACGGCGAGGCCCCGGTCCCGATCGTGGCGCCGGCATCGCCGAGCGAGTGCTTCGACGCCGCGATCCAGGCGGCCCGGATCGCGCTGACCTACCGCACGCCGGTCTTCCTGCTCTCCGACGGCTCGATCGCCAACGGCTCGGAGCCGTGGAACGTGCCCGACGTCGAGTCCCTCCCGGACCTGTCCGTGGAGTTCGCGACCGAGCCGAACGCCCCCGACGGGTCCGGCGAGTTCTGGCCCTACCTGCGCGACGACGACACGCTCGCCCGGCCGTGGGCCGTCCCGGGCACGCCGGGGCTGGAGCACCGCATCGGCGGCCTGGAGAAGGCCGACGGGCGCGGCTCGATCTCCTACGACCCGGACAACCACGACCGCATGGTCCGGCTGCGGCAGGCCAAGATCGACGGCATCGAGGTCCCGGACATCACCGTGGACGACCCGGACGGCGACGCCGAGGTGCTCGTGCTCGGCTGGGGCTCGACGTTCGGCCCGATCGGCGCGGCCTGCCGCCGCGTGCGGGCCGCGGGCCTGTCCGTCGCCCAGGCGCACCTGCGCAACCTCAACCCGCTGCCCGACAACCTCGGTGAGGTCCTCGGGAGCTACCGCCGCGTCGTCGTCCCCGAGATGAACCTCGGGCAGCTCGCGATGATGCTGCGTGCGCGCTACCTGGTGGACGCGCGCTCCTACACGAAGGTGGCCGGCCTGCCGTTCGGGGCCGAAGAGCTCGCCGGTGTCCTCACCGACGCCGTGAAGGGGGATCTTCCCGCATGACCACAGTGGACCTGCCCACCCCGAAGCACGGTGGCCTGGACCTCGTCCCGACCACCGACACCCCGCAGAAGGCCAAGGACTTCACCTCCGACCAGGAGGTGCGCTGGTGCCCGGGCTGCGGCGACTACGCCGTCCTCGCGTCGGTGCGCTCGTTCTTGCCCGAGCTGGGCCTGCGCCGCGAGAACATCGTGTTCGTCTCGGGCATCGGGTGCTCCTCGCGGTTCCCGTACTACCTCGACACCTACGGGATGCACTCGATCCACGGCCGTGCGCCGGCGATCGCGACCGGGCTGGCGGTGACGCGTCCCGACCTCTCGGTCTGGGTGGTCACCGGCGACGGCGACGCGCTGTCGATCGGGGGCAACCACCTGATCCACGCGCTGCGCCGCAACATGAACATCACGATCCTGCTGTTCAACAACCGGATCTACGGAC
>NZ_JBVPVA010000530.1:0-9374 GCF_055612215.1 Actinomycetospora sp.
CGCAGACCGCGGTCGCGCGCGTCCTGCTCTGTCCGCCGGAAGAGCGGGCGGGCCGCGTCGTCGGCGGGCTTGCGGGTGGCGGGCCGACCCCAGAACGGCGGCGGGCAGTCCCGCAGCCAGCGCTCCCCCTCGGCGGCGGCCAGCGCCCACACCTGCGGCAGGGTCGTGCTCCCGTGCTCGCGGGCGAACCAGCCGGCGAGGCCGAACGAGAAGTCCATCCCGACGACGGCCGTCTCCGGCCCGTCGCGCAGCGACGCCAGCAGCTCCCCGACACCCTCCCGGTCGAGCCCGCCGCGCACGTCGAGCAGCCGTCCGGGACGGGCCTCGGCCACCCGGATCCGGCGCCGGGCGCCGCGCAGGTCCCCGGACCAGTCGACGGCGAGCACGCGCACGTGCCCATCCTCGTCGTCGAGCGCCAGGCCAACGTCGGGACCCTCGCCTCACCCGTTCGTCGCAGCAGGACGACCGTTCGGCCCTTGTACCGGACCGCTCGGCCGTCGGCGAGCCGGACCACCTCTTCCGGGCGTCCTTCGGCGCACCGGTGGCCCCATCCGTCACACCCGGCGCAGGCTCCGACCGGCCGTTCGTCGTCGTCCGAACGCGACGATCGGCTGGTTCGATCGGTCCGTTTCCTCGGGAGGAACTCCGTGTCCAAGCACCGCGCCCCGCGACGGCTCGACCGCCGCGCCGTCACCCCCGTCGCCGCCCTCGCGCTCTCGGCGGCCGCCCTGACCGCCGTCGCGCCGATGGCGTCGGCCCAGCCCCGCGCCCACGACCGCGACTCGAACTCCGGCGCGGGATCGGTCGGCATCCTCAACGACCTCACGCTGCTGCCCGTCCAGGCCTGCGGACTGCAGGTGCCGGTGCTCTCGGGGATCCTCGACGGTCCGTCCGGGAGCTGCACGCAGTCCGACGACTGACCGCGCCACGCGATCCCCCGGCCGCGACGGTGGGGCCGGGGGACGCGGGCGGCTCAGCTGACGAGCAGCCGCCCGGGCTCGGACTCGTCGGCGTGGCGGGCCGGGACACGCACCCGCACCGAGGTGCCGTTCCCGGGCCGCGACTCCACGTGCAGGTCGCAGGCGCTGCCGAAGGCCGCGCGCAGCCGGCGGGTGACCTCGCTGATCCCCCCGTGCCGGGCGTCGACCTGCGAGGCCGCCCGGGACGCCTCCGGCCCCATCCCGGCGCCGTCGTCGGACACCGTGACCACGCAGTCGGTGCCGACGCCGGTGGCGGTGACGTGCACCGTGCCGCCCTCGGGCTTCGGCTCGATCCCGTGCCGCACGGCGTTCTCCACCAGCGGGGACACCACGAACGGCGGCAGCACGACGTGCTCGACCTCGGGGGCGACGGTCACCTCGACCTGCAGCCGCGCCCCGAACCGGGCCTGCTCGAGGGTGAGGTAGCGCCGGGCGTTGCGCAGCTCCTCGGCGACCGTGGTGCCGGAGTCGCCGTCGCGGAACGAGTAGCGCGTGAAGTCCGCGAACTCGGTGAGCAGCTCGCGGGCGCGGCCCGGGTCGATCCGGACGTAGGCCGCGATGGCGGTCAGCGCGTTGTGCACGAAGTGCGCGGAGAAGCGGGACCGCAGCGCCGCCTCGACGTCGGCGGTCGGCAGCGTCACCTCCGGCGGCGGCGCGCCGAGGGGCAGGCCCTCGGCGGCGCGCGCACGGACGAGTTCCGACGTGCCCCCCGACGCGGTCACGACCTCCGGGTGCCCGGAGGCCCGGGCTGCCGGCACGTCCACTTCCTGCAGGTCGTCGAGTGCGAGATCCGTCGCGACGACCGGCGCCGCGAGCACCGGGGCCTGCACGGTGGCCGGGTGGGTGCCGGCCCGCAGCCCGCGCCACACCGGCCGCGCGAGCAGCCCGTTGCCGGTCCAGTGCCGGTGCTCCACCCGCCCGACCAGGCGCGGGGCGAGCCAGTGGGCGGCGTCCTCGACCTCGGCGGGCAGCGCCCCGTCGAACGGGCTCACCGGCCGGGTGAGGTGACGGGCGGCGTCGAGCACCTCCCGGCGCGCGCCGGCGGTGACCCCGGTGCTGACCCGGCCGACGTAGCGCAGCGTGCCCTCGCTGGGCACGCCGAGCAGGAGCGACCCGACGCCCGGGCCGCCGTCGCGCGGCGGCAGCCACCCGCCGACGACGACGTCCTGGGTACGGGTGACGACGGCGGAGATCCAGCTGCGGGAGCGCCGGCCGGCCTGGTAGGTCGACTCCAGGCGCTTGGCCACCACGCCCCCGAGGCCGTAGTGCCGCGCGGTGCGCACCACCTGCTCGGCGTCGACACCGGTGAACCACGGCGGCACGACGACCCGCCCGCCCGCGAGGTCGATCCCGGCGAGCAGCTCGCGGCGCGTGCGGTAGGGCAGGCGGGCGGTGGACCGGCCGTCGACCTCGAGCACGTCGAACACGTAGAAGGACACCGGGATGCCCTCGACGAGGGCCCGGGACGGCGCCCGGACCCGACGACGCCGGCGCAGCCGCGTGGTGCTCGGGCGACCGACCCCGTCGAGCGCGACCACGACCCCGTCGAGCACCAGCCCGGGGGCCGCCGGCACGCCGAGCTCGGGGAAGCCGGCCGTGACGTCGTGCCCCTCGGCGTCGACCAGGCGGAGCCCGCCGTCGCGGACCTGGGCGAGGCAGCGCAGCCCGGTCCACACGAACTCGAACGCCCAGCCCGCCCCGCGGGGGAGGTCACCGGGCGAGGCCAGCATCGGGCGGGTGCCGGGACCGGGGTGTCCGACCGAGGGCACCGTCGAGCCGCGGGCGGCCAGGGGTGCGGTCGACATCGCGCCTCCCTGCCTCGTCTGCTCGGCGCACCGGCGGCGATCCGGCGCGCGACGGGTGCCCGCGGCGGTGCCGCCTCACCCGACGCGCACCACGGTAGCCAGACCCCCCGACGACGTCCGTGAGATCGGCCGCGCGCCACGGCGGCGCTGCGGCCGGGAACCTCCACGACGCGACGAGCGGCCGACCCGCCACCGTGCCCGGGACGTCACCCACCCGCACGGCCCACCCGCGCCGCCGGACGATCGACGTGCGCCGGTCGCCCGCCCGACCCGGCCGGACGCCTCGCCCGGTCAGACCAGCGGGCCGCTCGCGACCACCGCGGAGGGACGGGCCGGCACCGACCCGGCCTGCTCGACCGACAGCGCGTAGGCGAGCCGCGTGGGTGCGGGTGCCGTGGTCGTGCCGCCGGAGGCCGTCGACATCGGGGTGAAGGACCCGGTCGGGTCCATCGAGCCGACCGGGGTCACCGCGCTGCCCGCGACCCGCCAGAGCACGAAGGTGCGCCCGGAGCCGATCGCCGGCATGGCCAGCGGGACGACGCGCGGACCGGCCGCGTCGTCGAGGACGACCGCGGCGACCGTCCCGCTGCCCGGCTGGACGAGCGAGGCGGAGCGCACCGACGGGTCGCGGGCCTCTGCGCTCGCGACGACCTGTTCGGCGCGCTGGGCCTCGACCGCGCGGGAGTCGCCCGGACCGGGGGCGATGGCGCCGCGCGCGGCGAACACCACGATGCCCGCGATCACCGCGGCGAGGACCAGGACGGCGGCGGTGCGCCGCCGGGGCGCCGTGGGCACGGGGGCCGTGCGCGGCCCGTCGTCGTCGGGCCCGGGGGCCGCGGCGGCCGGCAGCTCGCGGGTCGTCGGGCGCAGCGGCTCCGGCTCCCGCGGGAGCGACGGCGGGTCCGGCTCGGCGGCCGCCGCGGCGAGGATCCGCGTGCGCAGCGCGGCGGGCGGATCCTGCGACGGGAGCGCGTGGGCCAGGGCGGCCATCGTCTCGTGGGTCTCGGAGAGCAGCGCCCGGCAGACCGCGCACTCGCGCAGGTGCTCGGCGACGCGGCCCTCCTCGTCGGGCTCGAGCGCGTGCAGGGCGCGCCCGACGACGTCGGCGGCCAGCTCGGCGGCCGCCGCGCCGTCACCGTGTCCGTGTCCCGCGCTCACCACGTGTCCCCCAACAGCTCGAGGCCCGAGGTACCCAGGACCGGGGCGAGCAGCACGCGCAGTTTCGCGACGCCGGTGAACATGCGCGACTTGACCGTGCCGATCGGCACGCCGGTGATCGACGCGACCTCCCGCTGCGTGTACCCGCCGTAGTAGGCGAGGCCGAGGGCCTGGCGCTGCTCGGTCGGCAGGTGGTGCAGCGCGGCGCGGACGTGCTCGGCGATGACCGACCCGAGCGCCGCCCGGTCCGCCGAGGGCTGGACCGCGGAGCCGGCGTCGTCGGGCTCCTCGGTGGGGACGTGGTGGCGACGGCGGGTGGCCTCGCGGCGCACCGCGTCGACGGCCTTGTGGTGCACCAGCGTGAGCAGCCAGCTCACGACGGTGCCGCGGGTGCGGTCGAAGCGGCCCGGGTCGCGCCACAGCACGAGGAAGACCTCCTGGACGACGTCCTCGGCGAGGCTCTCGTCGGCGCAGATCCGGCGGGCGAGGGAGAAGGCGGCGCGGCCGTGGCGGGCGTAGAGGACGTCGAGGGCCGAGGTGTCGCGCCCGGAGAGGCGGCTCACGAGGTCGGCGTCGGTGACGTCCGCGTCCGGTCCCGCCCCGCGCGCCGGCCGGTCGGCGTCGACCGGGACGGCGGCGGTCCGCGTCCGGGCGGGCCCGGGTGTGGAACGGGCGGTCATGGTGGGTTCTCCTCTCCCGGCCGCGGCGTGGCGTCCGAGACGTGCAGGCCTTCGGCGTCCGGGCCCACGCGGTTCACCTCGTCCGGACCAACCGCCTGCCCCCTCCGCCCGGAGGGGCCCGGGCCGCCCGCTCACGCGGGGACGGGGGTGAGTCGCGCCCTCTACCCTGCGGTGCGAGACCGGTCACCGAGCGCGTCCGGCGCGCCGCGGCGGAACCGGACGGCCCGGAGCATCCGGACGAGGAAGGGGTGAGGCCACCCATGGCGGGACAGTGGTTCGAGTCGGTGGCGGAGGCCCAGCGCCGCGCGCGCAAGGCGATCCCGAAGTCGGTCTACAGCGCGTTGGTGGCCGGCAGCGAGGCCGGGGTCACCCTCGACGACAACATGGGCGCCTTCCGCGAGCTGGGCTTCGCCCCGCACGTGGCGGACCTGCCCTACGAGCGATCCCTGGCGACGACGATCATGGGCCAGGAGATCTCCATGCCCGTCATCATCTCGCCGACCGGCGTGCAGGCGGTCAACCCCGAGGGCGAGGTGGCCGTCGCCCGGGCCGCGGCCTCCCGCGGCACCGCGATGGGCCTGTCGTCGTTCGCGAGCCGCTCGGTCGAGGACGTCTGCGCGGCGAACGACAAGACGTTCTTCCAGATGTACTGGGTCGGCGACCGCGAGACGCTCGCGGCCCGCGCGGAGCGGGCCAAGCGGGCCGGCGCGAAGGGTCTGATCGTCACCCTGGACTGGTCGTTCTCCCACGGGCGCGACTGGGGCAGCCCGTCGATCCCGGAGAAGATGGACTGGAAGACGATCCTGAAGTACATCCCCGAGGGCGTCACCCGGCCGAAGTGGGGCCTGGCCTTCCTGCGCAGCGGAAAGATCCCCGACCTCACGGTGCCCAACATCCCCGTCGACGGCGGCCCGCCCCCCACCTTCTTCGGCGCATACGGCCAGTGGATGTTCACCGAGCCGCCGACGTGGGCCGACGTCGCGTGGCTGCGCGAGCAGTGGGGCACGGACCTGCCGTTCTGCGTCAAGGGCATCACGCGGGTCGACGACGCGAAGCGCGCGGTCGACGCCGGCGCCACCGCCATCCAGGTCTCCAACCACGGCGGCAACAACCTGGACTCCACGCCCGCCCCGATCCGGCTGCTGCCCGGGATCGTCGAGGCGGTCGGGGGCGACGTCGAGGTGATCATGGACGGCGGCGTGCGCCGCGGCTCCGACGTCGTGAAGGCGCTGGCCCTGGGGGCGAAGGCGGTCGCGATCGGGCGCGCCTACCTCTGGGGGCTCGCGGCCGCGGGCGAGGAGGGCGTCGGCAACGTCCTGGACATCCTGCGCGCGGGCGTCGACTCCGGGCTGATGGGGCTGGGGAAGTCCTCGGTCCAGGAGCTCGCGCCCGAGGACCTGCTGATCCCGTCGACCTTCCGACGGCAGGCCGGGGTCGCCTGACACGCCGGTCCGGTCCGGCCCCGGTTCTGAGCGAGGGGCGCCTTCGGTGGATCTACTCGGCCGACGGTGCCCTTCGCCCGGAACGACCCGAGACGAACGACACGCCGGCCACCGGCGAGGGAGGACCGGCGTGGCGGTAGCGGTGGGATTCGAACCCACGGTGGGCAGAACCCACACACGCTTTCGAGGCGTGCTCCTTTGGCCGCTCGGACACGCTACCGGGGTCAACTTTACCCAGGGCCCGGCTCGGCGCCGTCACCCCCCCGACGACCGCGGAACCACTCCAGCAGGAGCTCGGCGCACTCGGGTTCGCGCACCCCGCCGAGCACCTCCGGGCGGTGGGTGAGGCGCCGGTCGCGGACCACGTCCCACAGCGAGCCGACCGCCCCGGTGCGCGGCTCCCACGCCCCGAACACGATCCGGTCCACCCGCGCGAGCACCGCCGCGCCCGCGCACATCGTGCAGGGCTCGAGGGTGACCGCGAGGGTGGCGCCGGTCAGCCGCCACCGGTCGCCGTGCACCCGCGCGGCGGCCCGGAGCGCGAGGATCTCGGCGTGCGCGGTCGGGTCGCCGGTGGCCTCGCGGGCGTTCGTGGCGCACGCGAGCTCCCGGCCGGCCGCGTCGACCACGACCGCACCCACCGGCACGTCGTCGGGATGCGACCCGGCCGCCACCTCGAGCGCCCGGCCGATCAGGTCCTCAGGACGCAGGCGCGGTCTCCACGACCTTCGCGAGCTCGTCGGCGAACCCGCAGCGACGGGCGATCGCGGTGAGCTGCTCGTCCGGGTACAGGTCGATCTCGTCGACCAGTACGGCGAGCTCGTCGGCCGGCACCCCGAGGTCGGCCAGCATGCCGAGGTCGCCCTCGGGCCACGGGTCGTCGTCGACGTCGTCCTCGTCGGGCACGTCGAGTCGGAGCAGGTCGAGGACGTCGGCCGCGACGTCGTAGTCCAGGGCGGCGACGGCGTCGGAGAGCAGCAGCGCCACCCCGCCGGGGACGGGACGCACGAGCACGAAGAACTCGTCGTCCACGTCGAGCAGGCCGAGGACAGCGCCGGTGGAGCGCAGCCCCCGCAGCGCGGTGATGGCCGAGTCGAGGTCGGCGAGCGCGCTGCGGTCCATCGAGACCGCGCGCCAGCGCCCCTCCTCGCGCGTGACCGCGACCGCCCAGCCGTCGAGCGGCACGACGGTGCCGGGCCCTCCCTTGGACCCACCACGCGGCGCGGCCTGCGCGCCCTGACCAGCCATGGTCACCACGGTAGGTGCGGGGAGTCACCCTCGAAAGGGAGTTGGCGGCGGTCCTACCGAATCGACACCTTCCGCGCGCCGGGCGGTCGCCCCCCGGAGGCCGGGGGTGCAGGATCGGGGCGTGAGCACGTCCTCGGAGACCCGCTCGGGCCGCTCGGCCGGGGGTCGGCGCCGCGCGGCGCACCGCGCCCCGGAGCGCGCTCTGCTGTCCGAGGCCCGCGCGCTGCAGCCGGACACGGTCGCCCTGCGCCGCACCCTGCACCGGTATCCGGAGCTCGGGCTGGAGCTGCCGACCACGCAGGCCGCGGTGCTCGCGGCCCTGCACGACCTGCCCCTGACGCTGACCACGGGACGCGCGGCGAGCAGCGTCGTCGCGACCCTCACCGGGAACCGTCCGGGACCCTCCGTCCTGCTGCGCGCCGACATGGACGCGCTGCCGCTGCAGGAGGAGAGCGGGCTGGAGCACGCGTCGCGGGTCGACGGCGTGATGCACGCGTGCGGGCACGACCTGCACACCGCGATGCTCGCCTCCTCGGCCCGGCTCCTGGCCGCCCGCCGGGACCGCCTCGCCGGAACCGTGGTGTTCATGTTCCAGCCCGGCGAGGAGAGCAGGCACGGCGCGCTCGCGATGCTCTCCGAGGGCCTGCTCGAGGCCGGCGGCGCCCGACCGTCCTCGGCGATGGCGCTGCACGTCACCTCGCGCCTGGCCTCGGGGACGCTCCAGACCCGTGCCGACTCGATCATGGCGTCCTCCGACGACTTCACCGTGACCGTCCGCGGCGCCGGCGGGCACGCCTCGGCCCCGCACGACGCGCTCGACCCGGTCCCGGCCGCGGCCGCGATGGTCGGCGCGCTGCACACCATGACGAGCCGGCGGGTGAGCGCGTTCGAGCCCGCGGTGCTCACCATCGCCCACCTGACCGCCGGCACCACGACCAACGTCATCCCCGAGACCGCGGTGCTCGAGGGGACCGTGCGCACGCTGTCCGAGGACACCCGCGAGACGCTGCTGACCGAGCTGCGGCGGGTGTGCCTCGGCGTCGCCGACGCGTACGGCTGCACGGCGACCGTGGAGATCGACGGCGGCTACCCGGTGACGGTGAACGACGCGGCCGTGGCCGAGCGGGTCGCCGACGTCGGGCGCTCGGTGCTGGGTTCGCGGTTCGTCGAGCCGATGCCCGACCCGATCATGGGCTCCGAGGACTTCTCCTACGTGCTCGCCCGCGTGCCCGGCGCGCTCGCGTTCCTCGGCGCGTGCCCGCGCGGCACCGACCCGTCGGACTCGCCGCCGAACCACTCCAACCGCGTGGTGTTCGACGAGGACGCGATGGTGGCGGGCGTCGCGCTCTACGCCGGCTACGCACTGGAGTCGCTGCGCGCGTCCTGACCCTGGTGGCCGCCCGCGGGCGCGCACCCGGGCGAATGGTCGTCACCCGTCCGTGGCGTCCTACGCTCCGGCGTCGTGGGGACTCCGGAGGTGGACAGCGGTGCCGTCCTGGCCGCCGCACTGCAGCGACCCGTCTGTGTGCTCGGGCTCGGGCTGATCGGCGGGTCGGTGCTGCGCGCCGCGACGGACGCCGGCCGGGAGGCGTGGGGGGCGTCGGCCTCGACGACGACCGTCGAGAAGGCCCGCGCCGACGGCTACGACGTCGCCGACGACGTGGCCACCGCGGTGCGTCGCGCCGCGGAGGCCGACGCGCTCGTCGTCGTCGCGGTCCCGCTGACGGCGATGGACGACGTGCTCGCGGTCGTCGGCCGCGAGGCGCCGGACTGCCGGCTCACCGACGTGACCAGCGTCAAGGAGCCGGTCGTCGACGCCGTCGGACGCCGGGCGCCCGCCGCCCGCTTCGTCGGCGGGCACCCGATGACCGGCACCGAGTTCTCGGGCTGGGACGCGGGCTCGCTGCAGCTCTTCCACGACAAGGTGTGGGTCGTCGCCACGGACGACGACACCGACCTCGAGGTGTGGACCGACGTCGTCGCGCTCGCGCTGGCCTGCGGCGCCACCGTCGTCCCGGCCGCCTCGGACGAGCACGACGTGGCCGTCGCCCGCATCTCCCA
>NZ_JBVPVA010000662.1:0-4438 GCF_055612215.1 Actinomycetospora sp.
CGCATGACCCGGCTGTCCCCCACCCCGGGGCCGGCCGGGTCGACCGGGGCCGCCCCGCGGTAGGCGTCCGGGGAGAACCGGTCCGCGCACCACTCCCAGACGTTCCCGACCATCTGCCACAGCCCGTGCCCGTTCGGCCGGAACGACTTGACCGGCGCGGTCGTCAGGAACCCGTCCTCGAGGCTGTTCTGCGTGGGGAACCGGCCCTGCCAGATGTTGAGCGGCCACCGGCCGGCGGGGCGCAGCTCGTCGCCCCACGGGAACCGGGCCCCCTCGAGCCCGCCCCGCGCGGCGTACTCCCACTCGGCCTCGGTGGGCAGGCGCTTGCCCGACCAGGCGCAGTAGGCCTGGGCGTCGTGCCACGACACGTGGACCACCGGGTGGTTGGCGCGGTCGCCCACCGACGAACCGGGGCCCTCCGGCCGGCGCCAGCACGCGCCGCGCACGCCGAGCCACCACCCGGCGCCCTCGACGCTCGTCAGGACGTCGGCGGGGTCGCCGTGGAAGGCCAGGTGGAACACGGCCGACGAGCCCCACCGTTCGGCGTCGGTGACGTATCCGGTGTCCTTGACGAACGTCGCGAACGCCGCGTTGGTCACCGCGGTGGCGTCGAGCCGGAACGGCGAGAGCGTCACCGGGTGTACCGGGCGCTCGCCGTCGGCGGGGTAACCCTCGTCGAAGTGGTCGCCCATGGCGAAGGTGCCGCCGGGCAGGGGCACCTGGCCGCGGGTGGCGCGGGGCGTCGTCACGGTCCCGCCGTCCCGGGACGCGCCGCGTGGATCAGCACCCGCGCGGCGTCGCGGGCGCGCCGGGGAGCGGAGGGCTCGCGGTCCACGGCGTGGGCGACCATGGCGCCCTCGTGGAGGACGAGCAGTTGCACCGCCAGGGCCTCGCGGTCGACGACGCCGGCCGTGGCCAGTTCGCCGGCGAAGAACTCGCGCAGCCACCCCTTGTTCTCGTCGATCACCGCGCGGCCGGCGTGGTCGGCGTCGTCGAGCTCGGCGTAGGCGTTGACGAACGCGCAGCCCCGGACCGACCGCGTCGGGCCCCACTGCTCGAGGACGTCGAACGGGGCCAGGATCCGGCCTGCCGGTCCGGTGGCCCGCTCGGCCGCGGCGAGGACGTCGGCGCGCCAGCGTTCGTGGCGGGCCCGCAGGTAGCAGGCGACGAGCTCGTCCTTCGAGCCGAAACGGTCGTAGAGGGTGCGCTTGGTGATGCCGGAGGCGGCCGCGATGGTGTCCACCCCGATGCCGCGGATCCCGTGGTCGTAGAACAGCGCGGAGGCCGTCTCGAGGATGCGGCGCGCTCCGGGCGTGAGGACCGTCGACGGATCGGTCACCGTGGGCCCCCTTGTCTTCACCGACCTGTGAACCTACCGTACCGGACCGGCGGGTTCACAGATCGGTGAAGCGAGGAGTCGGCGTGGGCGACGAGATCCCGGAGACGATGCAGGCGGCGGTGCTGACCCGCTTCGGCGGGCCCGAGGCGTTGGAGGTCCGCTCCGTGCCGGTCCCCCGGCCCGCCCAGGGTCAGGTGCTCGTGCGCGTCCGCGCGGCGGCGATCAACAACACCGACCTCTGGACCCGCCGGGGTGCCTACGGGCTGCCGGGCGACCCGCAGGCGCTGGCCGGGTGGCGCGGGCCGGTCGAGTTCCCCCGCATCCAGGGCGGGGACATCGCCGGGACGGTCGTGGCGGCCGGCGACGGCGACGCCGACGGCCTCGTCGGGCGGCGCGTCGTCGTGGACCCCGCGATCTACGACCGCGACGCCGACGACGCCAACCCGGTCGGCCTGCTGGGCAGCGAGGCCGACGGCGGCTTCGCCTCCTTCGTCGTGGCCCGGGCGGACCGGATGGTCGACATGGACGCCTCGCCGTTGTCCTTCGAGGAGCTCGCCTGCCTGCCGGTCGCCTACGGCACCGCGACGGGGATGCTCGAGCGCGGCGGGATCCGCGGCGGCGAGACCGTGCTGGTGACGGGTGCCTCGGGCGGCGTGGGGCTCGCTGCGGTCCAGCTGGCCGCCGCCCGGGGCGCGTCGGTCATCGCCGTGACCGCCCCGGGGAAGGAGGAACCGGTCCGGGAGGCGGGGGCGTCGGCCGTCGTGCTCCGCGACGCCGACCCCGCGCAGGTCGCCGACGCGACGTCGAAGGCCGCCCCGGACGGCCTGGACGCGGTGGTCGACGTCGTCGGCGGGCCGCTGCTGCCGGCACTGCTCGAGCACGTCCGCGACGGCGGGCGGTGGGTGATCGCGGGGGCGATCGGTGGCGCGGAGGTGCCGTTCGACCTGCGGCGGCTCTACCTGCACAACGTCAGCCTCGTCGGCTCCTCGATGCACACCCCGGCGCACTTCGCGCGGCTCGCCGCCGACGCCGTCGCCGGCCGGGTGCGCCCGCGGGTGGCCGCGTCGTTCCCGCTGGGCGAGATCGCCGCCGCCCAGGAGGCCTTCGCCCGCTCGGCGCACGTCGGGAAGATCGTGCTCGTCCCGGCGGGAGCCTGACTTCGTCCCCGGGCCTACCAGGCCTCGGCGAGCTCGGGGAGCTCGTGCGCGCAGACGCCGCGCAGCGCGTCGAGCCCGGCCGCGACGATCGGCTGCTCCGCCGAGCCGGCACGGATCGCCGCGAGGATGTGCCGCGTCGGCACGCTCGGTCCGGCGATCGGGATCCGCCGCGTGTCGTGGTGGCCCGGAAGCGCGGCGAGGCGCGGGACGAGCGCGACCCCGAAGCCGCCGGCGACCAGCGCCGCCCCGGTGTCCCACTCGTCGGCGTAGTGCGCCACGGGCGGGTCGAAGCCGGCGCTCGTGCAGGCCAGCGTGACCAGCTGGTGGTAGGCCCGCTCCGGCCGCCCGACGATCCAGGGGTCGGCGGCGACCTCGGTGAGGGCGACCGACTCGCGTCCGGCGAGCCGGTGGGTGGGCCCGACGAGGACGTCGAGCGGCTCGGCGATCAGCGGGTACTGCTCGAAGGCGGGGTCCGACCGCGACGGGATGCTCGGCGTGGCCACCACGGCGGCGACGTCGGTGTCCCCGGCGGCGAGCAGGTCGAACGCTCGCGCGGGCTCGATCTCGCGCAGGTGCAGCCGCAGCTCCGGGTGCTCGATGCGTAGTCGCGCCATCGCCCGGGGGACCACCAGGGCGGCGGCCGTCGAGAAGCCGGCGAAGCGCAGCGTCCCGGTGAGCTCGGCCTCCCGGTGCGACGCGAGGTCGGCCTGCGCCCGCTCCCACTGGGCGGCCAGCGTCTGGGCGTGGCCCAGCAGCGTCTCCGCGGCGGCGGTCAGCCGCACGTTGCGGCCGACGTGCTCGAGGAGCACGACGTCGAGCTCCCGGGCCAGGGCCTGCATCTGGTGCGAGACCGCCGACGGCGTCAACCGGCACACCTCCGCCGCGGCGGTCACCGTCCCGTGCCGGGCGATCGCGCGCAGCACCGTCAGCCGCCGGTCAATCATGTACCGAAGCTACAAGATCAGATGTACGACGCTGAGATGGACGCGAACGGATCGCCGGTCGGACACTGCGCTCACCGACCGGCCCGACCTCTCCGCGGAGCTTCCATGTCCGACCCGTACTCCGCCCTGCCCGCCCGGCCGATCGATCCCGCCCGGTTCGCCGACGAGGACACCTACCGCCACACCCGGCTACCGGTGGACCTGGCCTCGACGCTGATCCCGGACGCCTACTGCTCCCCCGAGTTCTTCGCCCTCGAGCAGGAGCGGGTGTTCGCCGCGAGCTGGGTGGCCGTCGGCCTGGTCGGGGACGTCGACGGGCCGGGCCGCTGCGTCGTCGTCGAGGTCGCCGGGCGCTCGATCATCGTGACCCGCAACCGCCACGGCGAGCTGCGCGGCTTCCACAACGTGTGCCGCCACCGCGCCACGAAGCTGCTCGACGGCGACGCCCGGGAGGTCGGGCGCCACCACCGCATCCGCTGCCCGTACCACAGCTGGACCTACGACACGGACGGGAGATGCCTGGGCACCCCGCTGTTCGAGGGCTCCGACGTCCCCGCCGGCGAAGAGGCCGTCTTCCACTCCGTGGCCCGGGGGTTCGACAAGGCCGACCACGGCCTGCTGACCGTCGCGGTGGACAGCTGGGGCTTCTTCCTCTTCGTCAACCTCTCACCCGACCCGGAGCCGCTCGCGACCGCGCTCGGCGACCTCCCCGAGCGGTTCGCCGGCTACGGGCTCGAGTCGTGGGTGCCGCAGCGGCGCCGGACCTACGACGTGGCGGCCAACCACAAGCTCGTCGGCGAGAACTTCATGGAGTACTACCACCTGCCCTGGGTCCACCCGGAGCTGAACCAGGTCTCCAGGTTCTCCGACCACTACCGCTGGCAGGGACCCGGGCGCTACACCGGCATGTGCACGACGCCGGTCTCGCGCAACACCGACGCGGGCGGCTGGGACGGCCTGCGCCCGCTGAGCTCGCTCGGCCCGCAGGACGGCGACTC
>NZ_JBVPVA010000731.1:0-1246 GCF_055612215.1 Actinomycetospora sp.
GACCTGCTGGGCGATCTTCTTGTACGCCTGGTCGAAGGTCGGCTTGAGCTCGTCGAACGGCACCTCGATCGCGAGACGGACGCGCGTCGGCGACAGGTGCTCGACGGTGGACTTCACAGCTCGTTCTCCTCCGGGGCGGGACTGCCATCACGGCCCGGGGGCGGAGCCGACGGGGGCGACCCAGGAATCCCTGCGGGATCGCGGCTGGAGTCGGAGGAACGTCGGTGCGCCCGCCCGGGCGTCGGCGCGAGTCTAGACGTGCCGACCGACACCGTGGGGTGGCGGCCCTGACCAGCGCGGACGGCCGGCGGACCCCGCCTAGGGTGGGCGTGTGGTGACCGACGTGCTCCCCCGGCTGGCCCTGGGCCTCGCCGCGCTCGGGCGTCCCTCCTACATCAACCTCGGCCGCGACGGGGTGCACCGGCCCCCCGAGGAGCTCCGCGCCCTGGCGCACGCCACCCTCGACGCGGCGTGGGACGCGGGGGTGCGCCGGTTCGACGCCGCCCGCTCCTACGGGCGCGCCGAGGAGTTCCTGGGCTCCTGGTTCGCCGCGCGTCCCGGCCGGCGGGCCGACGCGACCGTGTCCAGCAAGTGGGGCTACCGCTACACCGCGGACTGGGATCCGGACGCGACGGTGCACGAGGTCAAGGAGCACACGCTCGCGCACTTCCGCACCCAGTGGGCCGAGTCGCTGGACGCCCTCGGCGGCCCGCCCGACCTCTACCAGGTGCACTCCCTGACGACCGACTCGCCGCTGTTCGACGACGCGGACCTGCTCGGGGCGCTCGCGGCCACCGCCGCCGAGCACGGCGTGCGGCTGGGTTTCTCCACCTCCGGGCCCGACCAGGGCGAGGCGGTCTGCCGCGGGCTGGCCCTGGAGGTGGACGGCGCGCGCCTGTTCACCGCCGTGCAGTCGACGTGGAACCTGCTCGAGCCCTCGGCCGGCGGGGCGCTGCGGGCCGCCCACGACGACGGGGTGCTCGTCCTGGTCAAGGAGGGCGTCGCCAACGGCCGGCTGGTCGTCGAACCGCCCGCGGCGCTCGCCGCGGCGGCCGCGCGGCTCGGCGTCGGGCCCGACGCCGGCGCCCGCGCCGGGCTCCACGCGCCGCCGTGGGCCGACGTCGTCCTCTCCGGCGCCGCCGGGCCCGAGCAGCTGCGCGCCAACCTCGCCGCGGCGGGCGTCGCGCTCACCGGGGACGAGCAGGTCGCGCTCGCCGGGCTCGCGGAGGCCCCGTCGGACTACTGG
>NZ_JBVPVA010000835.1:0-4022 GCF_055612215.1 Actinomycetospora sp.
GCGCCGCCCACCCCGGCCCCGATGCGCCCGCCGACGAGCACCGCCGTGGTCGGGGCCAGCGCGCAGACCACCGACGAGACCACGAGCACGGCGCTGCCCAGGACGAGCGCCCGACGTCGGCCGAGGTCGTCGGCGACCGCGCCGGCGGGCAGCAGCGCGACGCCGAGCCCGATGCTCATCGAGCTGAGGATCCACGCCTGCCCCTCGGGCCCGGAGCCGAGGGCCGCCGCCGTCGTGGGCAACGTCGCGAGCGGGGTGGTGAAGGCGACGAGGGCGAGGAAGGTCGCCGCGGAGGCGACGGCGACCGTGGCGCCGGATCTGGACCGCACGGTCCGGGACGCTAGCACGGCCGGTTCGATGACTGAACTAGACTGCCGGGCATGCCACTGGGCCAGGGATATCCGCAGCAGGACTGTGCGATCGCCCGTGCCCTCGAGGTGGTCGGGGACCGCTGGACGCTGCTGGTCCTGCGCGACTGCTTCCTCGGGGTCCACCGCTTCGCCGATCTCGTCGCCCACCTCGACGTGCCCCGGGCCGTGCTGTCCGACCGTCTCGCCCGGCTCGTCGAGGCGGGCATCCTCGAGCGGTGCCCGGCCGGCTACCGGGTCACGGCGGCGGCGACGCCGCTGTGGCCGGCGCTGCGGGCGCTGTCGGCCTGGGGCGAGTCCGGGCAGCAGGCCGCCGGGGGGACGGTGCGCCGCTTCGCGCACGCCGACTGCCCCGCCGGCGGGGAGCCGGACACCACGGCCGACGGGCGCTGCCCCGCCTGCGGCACGGTGCCCGGCCCGGCCGACCTCGTCGTGCGCCCGGAGGGCGGGCCGGCCGCGCCGCGCCGCGAGGACCCGGTCAGCCGCGCCCTGCGCGGTCCGCACCGGATGCTGACGCCGCTGCCCTGACCCGGCTCACCACCCCGTCCCGGCGACCTGGTGGATCGGCACGTTCATGCGGTTGAACAGGTTCGACGTCGCGATCCACAGCAGCAGCGCTGCGAGCGCGGGCTCGTCGAAGTGGCGGGTGGCCGCCGCCCAGACCGCGTCGGGGACGGCGTCGGGTCGATCGGCCAGGCGCGTGACGTGCTCGGCGAGGTCGAGCGCGGCCCGCTCGGCGTCGGTGAACCACGGGGCCTCGCGCCAGACCCCGACGGTGGCGAGGCGCTCGTCGGTCTCCCCTGCGGCACGGGCGTCGCGGGTGCCCCCGTGCACGCAGGAGGCGCACCCGTTGATGAGGCTGACGCGCAGGTGGACCAGCGCGAGCAGGGGCTCGGGCAGGCCGGCGGAGCGGGTGACGGCGACCAGCCCACCGATCGCCTCCCCGACCCCCGGCAGCAGGCCGGCCGGGTTGGACATGCGCGCCTCGAGCGTCGTGGTGGTCATGGATGCTCCTCGGGTGTCGGACCGCCGGTCACGTTCCCCGTCACCGGTCGGTCGAGGTGATGACCCCGACGCCCGGAGGAACGTGACCGATGGACCCGCACGCGCTCGCCGACCGCTTCACCGCCCACCGCCCGCACCTGCTGGCCGTCGCGCAGCGCCTGCTCGGCCCGACCGGGGAGGCCGACGACGCGGTCCAGGAGGCCTGGCTGCGCCTCGAGCGCGCCCACGCCGCCGGTGACCCGGGGATCGAGAACCTCGCGGCGTGGCTGACGACGGTCGTCGCCCGGATCGCGCTCAACCTGCTGCGGGCGCGGCGCACGCACCCGGCGGACCCGATCGACGACGAGGGCGGTCCGGGCCGGGACGTCGCCGACGACCCCGGGCCCGAGGAGCAGGCGATCGCGGCCGACGCGGTGGGGCCCGCGCTCCTGCTGGTCCTCGACGTCCTCGGGCCCGCCGAGCGACTCGCGTTCGTGCTGCACGACGTCTTCGGGCTCCCCTTCGACGAGATCGCCCCGATCGTCGAGCGCTCCGTGCCCGCGACCCGTCAGCTCGCGAGCCGCGCGCGGCGTCGGGTGCGCGGGGGCGGCTGGATGACCGGCGGCGACGACGTGGTCCGGCGACGGCGGGTGGTCGAGGCGTTCCTGGCGGCGGCGCGCGAGGGCGACTTCGGCGCGCTGCTCACCGTCCTCGACCCCGACGTGGTGCTGCGCGCGGACGCGGCGGCCGTCTCGCTCGCGGCCGCCAACGCCGCGCACGGCGCTCCGGACGTGGCCCCGGAGGTCGCGGGCGCGGACGCCGTCGCGCGGGCCTTCGCCGGGCGGGCCCGCGCCGCGGTCCCGGCCCTGCTCGACGGGGTGCCCGGCCTGGTGTACGCGGCCGGCGGGCGCACCGTCTCGATGTTCCGCTTCACCGTGGCCGGGGACCGGATCACCGCGATCGAGCTGGTCGCCGACCGGACGACGATCGCGGCGACCGAGGTCGACGTGCAGTCCCCCTGACCACAGCTCGCGAGGGGCACTGCACGCACCTCTTCGGCGTCCCGAGCCTGCCCTGTGTGCTCCTGATCAACGTCGGTCGGTCACGCGTTCCTCCAGTCCGGCGGCGAGCCCGGCGACCGTCAGGAGGTCCGTCAGCTCGCCGGCGCTGCGGAGGAGCCACACGCGGCGCACACCGGCGATGCGGAAGCGCAGGTGGACGCGGGCGCCCGATCCCTCGGGACGCACCACGATCGTCCAGCTGATCCGGAGGTCACCACGGCGCGAGGAGTGCACGAGCGTCGTCGGCGGCTCGTGGGTCTCGACGGTGAAGGTGGCGTCGCGGCCGCCCCAGTCGTCGATGACGTCGCCGGGGGCGAGGTGCTGCAGCGTCGGGTCGATGCGGCGCAGCCCGCGTCGTCGGGCGGGGACGGCGCGCTCCAGCCACGACGGGAGGTACCAGCCGGCGCGCTTCTTCCCGAGCTGGGCGAACCAGGGCCAGACGACCTCGGGCGGGGCGGGCAGGTCGAACGCCCGGTCCATCGTCACCTGCGCGTCGGGCACGATCCCGTCGCCGGGGAGCGCGGCCGCCACCTCGTCGGGTCGGGCGCCCACACCCAGCACCGCTACCTCCCTGTGCGTCGGACCTGATCGCCGCGGCCGGCGAGGAGCACACCACGCAGCTCCTCGTCGCCCGGCACCTGCCTCAGGTACTCGTGATCATGGGCGGAGGGCGCGGTCGGGGAGCACCGGCTAGATCAGCCCCATCTTCGAGGCCGCATACACCGCCTCGGCGCGGCGGGAGACGTCGAGCTTGCGCATGAGGTTCCCGACGTGGAACTTCACCGTCGTCTCCGAGATGAACAGCTCGCGGCCGATCGTGCGGTTGCTCATCCCCCGGGCGAGCAGCCGCAGCACGTCGAGCTCGCGGCCGGTCAGGGTCTCCCCGTGCGGCTGCTGGCCGTTGAGCGAGCGCACCACCGCGGCCGCCGAGCGCGAGTCGAAGGCCGACTCCCCGCGCGACACGGCCCGGATCGCGGCGATCAGCTCGGTGGTGTCGACGTCCTTGACGACGTAGCCGCGGGCACCGGCGTGCACGGCCTCGACGACGAGGCGGTCGTCGAGGAACGTCGTCAGGACCAGCACCCCGACGCCGGGGTGGGCCGCGGTGAGCTGGCGGCACAACTGCAGGCCCTCGGAGTCGGAGCTGGTCGAGAGCTTGAGGTCGAGCAGCACGATCGAGGGGCGCTCGTGAGCGACGACGGCGAGGGCCTCGGCCGCGCTGGAGGCCTCGCCGACGATCGAGAGCTGCGGCTCGCGCTCGAGCACCGAGCGCAGGCCCTGGCGGACGATCGCGTGGTCGTCGACGAGCACGATGCGCACCTCGCCGCGGCGGACCGCCGCGCGGGCGGGGATGCGGATGTCGGTCATGTCGTGCTCCCAAGGTCGGGCGCAGCGGGTCGGCGATCGTGGTCGGCGGTCCCGGGTCCAGTCTCGCCGTCGGGGCCCGGCACGGTCCCTCCCGGTTCGGAGGGTTCTCCCGCGGCCGCGGGGACCGGCGGGGTCGTGTCGATCGGGAGCGGCACGACCACCTGGATGCGGATGCCGCCCTGGCGGGCGCGCTGGACCGCGAGCGTGCCGCCGATCTCCCGCGAGCGTTCGGCCATGTTCG
>NZ_JBVPVA010000844.1:0-9295 GCF_055612215.1 Actinomycetospora sp.
GCACGCCGAGGACGACGAGTGCGATCCCCGCCCGCCGCAGTGCCGGGTAGGGCGGCGGGGCGTCGGCGGACGGGGGCGTGTCGGTGTCGGTCTCGGCGTCGGCGTCGGCGTCCGCCGAGGCCGGGTGGAGGACCTCGGTCGCGCCCGCCACGTCGCCGGTGCGCCGGCCCCGGTCCTCGGGCCTCTCGCTCAGATCGCCCAGCGTGGCGGCCATCGACGCGGCGTCGGGCCGGTCCCGCGGGTCGAGCGCCATCGCGCGGAGCACCACGTCCTCCATGGCGACCGAGACGATCGGCAGGACCTGGCGCGGCGGCACCGGTGGCTCGCGCAGCCGCGCCGAGGCGACGTCCGCGGACCCCGAGCCGTGGAACGGCGTCGCCCCCGTGAGCAGCTCGTAGAGCGTGCACCCCAGGGAGTAGACGTCGGACCTGCCGTCGAGCCGCTCGCCGCGCGCCTGCTCGGGGGAGACGTACGCCGCCGTCCCGACGACCCGCCCGGTCTCGGTGAGGCCGGGGAGGTCCTCGATCTTGGCGATCCCGAAGTCCATGAGCTTGGGCGTGCCGTCGTCGAGCAGCATGACGTTGGACGGGTTGACGTCGCGGTGGACGATGCCGTGGTCGTGGGCGTGGGCCAGCGCGGACGCCACCGCCGACCCCACCCGGGCCACCTCGACCTCGGGCAGCCGACCCCGCTCGTGGAGCTCGTCGCGCCAGGTCCGGCCGCCCAGCAGCTCCATCACGACGTAGATGCCGTGCGACGAGACCCCGACGTCGTGCACCGCGATGACGTGGGGATGGCTGAGCCCCGCGGCCGCGCGTGCCTCGTCCTGCAGGCGCAGCGACTCGGTGTCGTCGTGGCGCCGGTCCGGGGGGAGCAGCTTGACGGCCACGACGCGCACCAGGCTGCGGTCGAACCCGCGGTGGACCTCGCCCATCCCGCCCCGCCCGAGGAGCTCGAGGAGCTCGTACCGATCGCCGAGCACGATCCGGTCCTGCGAGCCCTTCGCCGGGCCGTCGTCGTCGGTGTAGGGCCGCGTCACAGCCGTCGGGTCCGCTGGGCGTCGCCACCCTGCAGCAGCGCATCGAACAGGTACCGGTGGTCGACCATCGCCTGGCGCCGGCTCTCGAGCGGCTGCTCGTCGTGCTCGTCGGCGACGGCCACCCCGTGCGCGGAGCGGTAGTGCTCGACCAGGTCGGGGAAGTCGACCGACACCAGCTTCTCCCGCTCCTCGAACCGCTCCGAGGGGTAGCCGCGGTCGCGCATCACCTGCTGGACCAGCAGGTCGGCGTCCCGCAGGCCGGTCGACGGGTTCTCGACGAACGTCGACTGCGCGGTGTCCCAGGCGCGGGCGTACCGGTCGCGCTCGTCGGCGCCGAGGTCGCGCAGCTCGACCTCCTTGCGGCGCCGCACCCGCTCCCGGAGCTCCTTCTCGCCGTTGCGCTGCCCGTAGGCGGCGGTCACGCGGTCGTACTCCCCACCGAAGCGACTGCGCAGCGACGCCGTCGTGGCGCGGGCCCGTCGGCGGGCCACGACGAGCAGGACCACCCCGACCAGGACCACCACCACCGCGGCGATCACCACGCCGAGCACTACCCCGTCCATCGACGAGCCTCCCCCCAGTAGACCTGCGCCACCGGTGAGGTCTGGACGGACAGGATCACCGTCACTCTAACGCGCACCCGAACCATGCGCTGGGGGCTGCAGGCGCACCAGGACCAGTGCGGTAGCCCGTCTGCGAGCGGCGCACCACGGAGGGTCACTGCATCAGCAGAATGGCCGTGCAGGTGCGCGCGGCCGACGGCGGCGGCGCTGCACCGTGTTCCGCTCCGTGGGAGATTCGCGCGATGAGACGCACCGCACGGCGGACCGCGACCGTCCACGGTGACCGCGTCAGCTTCTGGGACTCCGGGACGACCGGGCCCGACGCCCGGGGCGACGACGAGGGCGAGCTCGTCGTGCTGGTGCACGGGATCGCGAGCTCGGCGCACACCTGGTCCCCGCTGCTCGCGGAGATGGCCCGACGTCGGGAGCGCCGCCGGTTCATCGCGCCGGACCTGCTGGGGCACGGGTCGTCGTCGGCGCCGTGGGCGGATTACTCGCTCGGCGGCTACGCCACGGGCCTGCGCGATCTGGTCCTCTCGCTCGGGCAGAGCCGGGTGACCGTCGTCGGCCACTCGCTCGGCGGCGGCGTCGTGCAGCAGTTCGCGTTCCAGTTCCCGCAGCTGTGCGCCCGCCTGGTCCTCATCGACAGCGGCGGCCTGGGCCGGGAGGTCAGCCCCGCGCTGCGGGCCGCGACGCTGCCCGGCGCCGAGTGGGTCATCCCGGTGATCGCCGACCGACGGCTGGTGTCGGCGGCGACGGCGGTGGGCCGGCGCTTCGCCTGGGCAGGCCGGTACGTCCCGGGGTCCGCGCGGGAGGCGGCCCGCGCCTACGCGTCCCTCGCCGACCCGGTGCACCGCCACGCGTTCGTGCACACCGCCCGCTCGGTGATCGACAGCGGCGGGCAGCGGGTCCGGGCCACGAACCGGCTGGACCTGGCCGACCAGCTGCCCGTCCTCATCGCCTGGGGCACCGAGGACCGCATGATCCCGGTCGAGCACGCCCACCGCGCCCACGGACTGGTCCCGGGCAGCGAGCTCGCGCTGTTCGAGGGCGCCGGGCACTTCCCGCACTGCGACCGGCCGCGCGACTTCGCCGGGCGCCTCCTCGACTTCCTCGACCGGCGCCCGCCCGGGGTGTGGGACCCCGACCAGCTCGCCCGCCGGATCGCCGACCACACGCAGTTCGACGACTAGATTGCCCGCCATGGACGCGGACGTGATCGTCGTCGGTGGCGGGCTCGCGGGGCTGGTCGCGACGGCCGAGCTGGCCGACGCCGGCCGACGGGTGATCCTGCTCGACCAGGAGCCCGAGGCGTCGCTGGGCGGCCAGGCGTTCTGGTCGTTCGGCGGGCTGTTCCTCGTCGACACCCCGGAGCAGCGCCGCCTCGGCGTCCACGACTCCGCCGACCTCGCGTGGCAGGACTGGCAGGGCTCGGCGGAGTTCGACCGCGACGACGAGGACCACTGGGGCCGGCAGTGGGCCCGGGCCTACGTGGACTTCGCCGCGGGGGAGAAGCGCTCCTGGCTGCACGCGCAGGGGATGCGCTGGTTCCCGGTCGTCGGGTGGGCCGAGCGCGGCGGCTACGGCGCCACCGGGCACGGCAACTCGGTGCCCCGCTTCCACGTCACCTGGGGCACCGGCCCCGGCGTCGTCGAGCCCTTCGAGCGCCGCGTCCGCGCGGCCGCCGCCCGGGGCCTCGTCGACCTGCGCTTCCGTCACCGCGTCGACGGGCTGACCGTCACCGACGGCGCGGTCGACGGCGTCACGGGCGCGGTCCTCGAGCCCAGCGACGTGCGCCGCGGCGAGTCCAGTGCGCGTGGCGAGGTCGGGGCCTTCGAGCTGCACGCCCAGGCCGTGCTGGTCACCAGCGGCGGCATCGGGGGCAACCACGACCTCGTGCGCCGGCTGTGGCCCGAGTACCTCGGGACGGCGCCGACGACGATGATCTCCGGCGTCCCCGCGCACGTCGACGGCCGGATGCTCGACATCGCCGCGGGCGCCGGCGGCCGGCTGGTCAACCGCGACCGGATGTGGCACTACACCGAGGGCATCACGAACTGGGACCCGATCTGGCCGATGCACGGCATCCGGATCCTGCCCGGGCCGTCGTCGTTGTGGCTCGACGCGACCGGCCACCGGCTGCCGGTCCCGCTCTATCCCGGGTTCGACACCCTGGGCACCCTGGCCCACCTGCGCCGCACCGGCCACGACCACTCGTGGTTCGTGCTCACGCAGAAGATCATCGAGCGGGAGTTCGCGCTGTCGGGCTCCGAGCAGAACCCCGATCTCACCGGCAAGGACCTGCGCGCCACGCTGAGCCGGGTGCGGCCCGGGGCGCCCGCGCCGGTGACGGCGTTCGTCGAGCACGGCGAGGACTTCGTCGTCGCCGACGACCTCCACGACCTCGTCGACGGCATGAACAAGATCACCGACGTGCCGCTGCTCGACCACGCCACCGTCGAGCGCGAGGTGCTCGCCCGCGACCGCGAGATGGCCAACTCCTTCTCCAAGGACAGCCAGGTCGCGCACATCCGGGGGGCCCGCCGCTACCTCGGCGACCGACTCGCCCGCGTCGCCACGCCCCACCGCCTGCTCGACCCGAAGGCCGGCCCGCTGATCGCCACCCGGCTGAACATCATCACCCGCAAGACCCTCGGCGGGCTCCAGACCGATCTCTCCGGACGGGTCCTCGCGGCCGACGGCGGCGTCGTGTCCGGGCTCTACGCGGCCGGGGAGGCCAGCGGGTTCGGCGGCGGCGGCGTCCACGGGTACCGCTCGCTCGAGGGCACGTTCCTCGGCGGCTGCATCTTCTCCGGGCGGGAGGCCGGGCGCGCCCTCGCGACGGCCGTCTGAGGCGTCGCGAGGGCGGAACGGGCGCCGGTCAGGCGGTCTTGATCGCGGAGATGTCGAACTCCAGGCCGATCTTGTCGCTCACCAGCACGCCGCCGGTCTCGAGCGCGGCGTTGAAGGTGATGCCGTAGTCCTTGCGGTTGATCGTGGTGGTGCCCTCGAACCCGGCGCGGATGTTGCCGAAGGGGTCCTTCGCGATGCCGGTGGACTCGAAGTCGATGGTGATCGACCTGGTGGTGTCGCGGATCGTGAGGTCGCCGGTGATGCGGTACACGTCGCCGTCGGCCTCCACCGAGGTCGAGCGGAAGGTCAACTCGGGGAAGTTCTCGACGTCGAGGAAGTCGGGGCTCTTGACGTGGCCGTCGCGCTGCTCCTGCCCGGTGGTGAAGCTCGGGGCGACGATGGTCAGCGAGGTGTGCGAGGCCGACGGGTCCTCGTCGACGTGGGCGGTGCCGGCGAACTCGCCGAACGAGCCGCGCACCTTGGTGACCATGGCGTGCCGGGCGGTGAAGCCGATCCGCGAGTGCGCGGGGTCGATGACGTAGTCGCCGGCGAGCGTGAGCGCGGGGGTGGCGGTGGTCTCGGTCATGGGGTCCTCCTGGCTGGTGGCGGCCTCGGGCGGGTGTCGTCGCGACACTTGAGGCATCAACTGAGACGGACTCTCCTCCGCTTGAGGACTCAAGTCAAGGACCTCGATTGAGTCTTCAAGTCCTGTACGCTCCACGGTCATGACGGCGGTCGAGAAGCCCGGGAGCGGGACGCGGTGGCTCGACGCCGACGAGCTCGCCGCCTGGATGCCGTTCTGCGCCCTGCTCCTGACCCTGCCGGGGGCGCTGGACGGCCAGCTCCAGCGCGACGCGGACCTCACGCTGTTCGGCTACCTGGTGCTGGCCCGGCTCTCCGAGGCGCCGGGCCGCACGCTGCGGATGAGCGACCTCGCGCAGATGGCCAACGGGTCGCTGTCGCGGCTCTCCCACGCGGTGGCCCGGCTCGAGCGGCACGGCTGGGTCGTGCGCGCCACCTGTCCGAGCGACGGCCGGTTCACGAACGCCACGCTGACCGACGCCGGCGTCGGGAAGCTGGCCGCGGCCGCCCCGGGCCACGTCGCCGCGGTGCGGCAGCTCGTGCTCGACACGATCGGGCGCGACGGGCTGGCCGAGCTCGGCCGGATCGCCACCCAGGTCCTCGAGGGCCCGTCGGGCCCGTTCCGGGCGTCGCCGGGATGCCCGCCGTCGGCCCCAGGGTCCGGCTGTCCCGGGTGAGTCTTCAGCGACGGTTCAGAGCGACGGACCGTCCGACGTGACACGCTCCGTCGTGCCATGACCGACGCCGCGGTGCCCCGTCGCCGCCTGCCCCTTCGGCGGGTGCTCGCGTGGGCCACCCGGGCCGGCGGCGACGCCGGGCCGCACGGGGTCGAGGTGCTGGGCCGCGTCGGGCTGGTCGCCTACGGGGTCCTGCACCTGCTGTTGGCCGGTCTGGCCGCCCGGCTGCTGTGGGGGGCCCGGGGGGTCCGCGCCGACCAGGACGCGGCGATCGCCGTGGTCGCGGGGCTCGGTCCGGTCGGGGCGAGCCTGCTCGGGGTGGCCATCGTCGGGCTCGTCGCCTTCGCGGTGTGGCAGATCCGGGCCGCGCTGACGGGCTTCCGCTGGACGAGCGGGAGCGAGCGCCTCCGCAAGCGGGTGGGCGCCGCCGGGAAGGCCGTCGCGATGATCGCCGTGGCCGTGCTGGCGTTCCCACCGGCGATCGGGCCGCTGCGCACCCCGCCGCCCGGCCCGCCGCCGGCGCCGCCGCAGAACGGGACACGTGTCCTCGTCACGACGGTGCTGACGCTGCCGGAGGGTCGCCTGATCGTGGCCGGGGCCTCGGCGGTCGCCCTCGTGATGGCCGCCTCCATGATCTACACCGGCGTGTTCGCCACCTACCTGGGCGACCTGCACGAGAGCCGCCTGACCCCGGCGTGGCGCCGCGTCGCGATCGCCTGCGGCAGCTACGGCAACCTGGCCCGCGCGCTGTTGATCGGCTCCGTCGGGATCTTCTTCGGTGCCGCCGCGATCACCGACGACGCCCGCCGCTCCGGTGGACTCACCCAGGCCCTGCGCTTCGTCGGGCACGGACCCTGGGGCGTGGTCGGTCTCGCCGTCGTCACCGGTGGGGTGGCCGCGTTCGGCGTGTACTGCTTCGTCGACGCCTACGCCCGCCGGGCCTGACCCACACCGGCCAGGATCAGCGCGACCCCGGCGAGGAACTGCTCGCGGTCGTCGTGGTCACGCAGCTGGTCGGCGACGGCCCGGGTGAACGGGTACTCGTCGGGGTCGAGCGCCTCCCAGTCCGACGAGGCCGCGTCGAGGAACCGCGCACGGTCCACGTCGGGCCCGAAGGTCCGGGCGTTCGCGGCGTTCTGGCGGGCGGCGCCGAGCACGTAGTACATCAACGCCGACGTCGCGGTGAACCAGCTGCTCTCGGGGACGCCGAGGGCGCGGATCGGCTGGCCCAGACTCTCGAAGATCCTCGGCGTCACCGTCCCGGACGGGCTGCGCGAGATCTGTGCGGAGAGCTGCGCGCCGAGCCACGGATGGTGGTCGATCGCGTCGTAGAGGCCGAGCGCGACGGCCCGGATGCGGTCCTCCGGGGACTCCCCGGCCGCAGGGGGTCCGACGGTCAGCGCGACGGTGACCAGGGCATCGGTGGCCGCGGCGAGCAACTCGTCCTTGTTGGTCACGTGCCAGTAGATGGCCCCGGGCCCGGTGGCGAGGCGCTCGCTCAGCGCCCGGAACGTCAGCCCGCCCTCGCCGTCGGCGTCGAGCAGCTCGACGGCTTCCTCGACGATCCGCTCCCGGGAGAGCGCCTCCGTGCGCCGTCGCGTCCGTGTCCGTGGTGTCACGCGGCCATCTTGACACGACTGGAGCGCCGTTCCAAGATTGGAACGTCGTACCAGAGTTTGCGGAGGAGCGGTCATGAGCACCCACGTCACGATCATCGGAGCCGGTCTCGGCGGACTCGTCCTGGCCCGCGTCCTGCACGTCCGCGGCATCCCGGTCACGGTCCACGAGGCCGAGCCGTCCCCGTCCGCGCGCACCCAGGGCGGGATGCTCGACATCCACGAGCACAACGGTCAGCCGGCGCTGGCGGCCGCGGGCCTGACGGAGCAGTTCCGTGCGCTGATCCTCGAGGGCCGCGAGGCGACCCGGGTCCTCGCCCGGGACGGCACCGTCCTGCTCGACGAACCCGACGAGGGCACCGGGGGGCGTCCCGAGGTGCAGCGCGGCGAGCTGCGCCGGGTGCTGCTCGACGCCCTGCCCGAGGGCACCGTCCGGTGGGGCCACAAGGTCACCGGCATCCGTGCCCTCGGGGAGGGGCGCCACGAGGTCGCCTTCGCCGACGGCACCACCGTCGTCACGGACCTGCTGGTCGGTGCCGACGGCGCCTGGTCCCGGGTCCGCCCGCTCCTCTCCGACGCCGTCCCGGAGTACGTCGGCCTGTCGTTCGTCGAGACCTACCTGTTCGACGCCGAGGTCCGGCACCCGGGCGCGGCGAAGGCGGTCGGCGGGGGCTCGTTGATGGCGCTCGTGCCCGGCAAGGGCATCCAGGCCCACCGGGAGAGCGGCGGGACGCTGCACACCTACGTGGCGCTCTCGAAGCCGCGGGAGTGGTTCGCGGAGATCGACTTCGACGATCCCGCCGCGGCGGGCGCACGGATCGCGCAGGAGTTCGACGGCTGGGCCGCCGAGCTCACCGCGCTGATCACCGACGGCGAGACCCCGCCCGTCCTGCGCCCACTCAACGCCCTGCCGATCGGGCACCGGTGGGACCGGGTCCCGGGTGTGACGCTGCTCGGCGACGCCGCCCACCTCGCACCGCCCAACGGCGAGGGCGCCAACCTGGCCATGGCCGACGGTGCCGAGCTCGGGCAGGCGCTCGCCGCACGTCCCGACGACGTCGAGGCCGCGTTGCGCGACTACGAGCTGGCGCTCTTCGCCCGCAGCGCGGACGCCGCCACCGAGGCCGCTCGCGACTTCGCGCTCTGCTTCGGCGAGGACACCCCGCACAGCCTCCTCGCCCTGCTCACCGGGCAGGCCCCCGCACCGAGCCCGCTGGGCTGGTGAGGGTCGGTCAGCTGCTCGCGATCACCTGGCTGCCGTCGATCTTCCAGGTCCCGTCCTGCTGGACCATCCGGAACAGGGTCCGCTCGCGGTTGGTCCGACCGCCCTGGTGGACGTAGACGACGGTCGCGTCGACCGTGTCGCCCGGGCCCGACGACACGCCCTGCACGGTCACCCGGCTCATGCCGCCCCAGAAGCCGGCGTAGGACGAGAACCCGCCGGCGGTGTTGCTCTGGTAGGAGGGCGTCAGGCGCTGCCAGCCCTCCGGCAGGTTCGACGGGATGAGGCCGTAGTAGTCGATGACCGCCTGCTGCTGCGCGACCTGCTCGGGAGTGCCCTGGACGACCGGGGCCGTCGACGCCCCGTCCCCGCCGCTGCTGCCCGAACCGTCGCCGGTGCCCGTCGCGTCGCCCGATCCCGAGGCCTGGTCGGTGCTCGTGCTGCCGGGCTGGCCCGCCGTGGTCGGGGCCGGCCCACCGGCCGTGGCGGTGCCGCCGCCCCCGGCCTTCATGCTCAGGACGAGCGCGACGACGACGACGGCCCCGACGAGCAGGACCGCGAGGCCCGCGCCGATCAGGGCACCGCGCCGGCGCCGCGGGCGGCCGTCGTCGTCGCGCTCCTCCGGCTCGTCCTGCGCGGCGGAGGAGCGGACGAGCACGTCCGCCGCGGCGCCGCCCGACGGCGCCGGCACGGTCGTGGCCGGGATCGTCGGCTCCGGACGGCTCGCCGGCCGCAAGGCGCTC
>NZ_JBVPVA010000915.1:0-3792 GCF_055612215.1 Actinomycetospora sp.
CGGGTGTAGGCGTCGTCGCGCGCCTCGGCGAGCGTCGCCCCGGTGCCGACCACCGAGAGGACCCGCCCACCCGCAGAGACCACCGCCCCGTCCTCGCGGCGCCGGGTCCCGGCGTGCAGGACCCCCGGAGCGTCGGCCCCCGTGATCACCTCGCCGGTCCGGACTACTCCCGGGTAGCCCTCCGCCGCGACGACGACGGTCACGGCGTAGCCGTCGGCCCAGGTCGGGGCGGGTTCGGCACCGAGCCGGCCGGTGGCCGTCGCGAGCAGCAGCGAGGACAGCGACGAGCGCAGCAGGGCGAGGACGACCTGGGTCTCCGGGTCCCCGAAGCGGCAGTTGAACTCCACGACCTGCGGGCCCGACGAGGTGAGCGCGAGCCCGGCGTAGAGCAGGCCCGAGAACGGGGTCCCGCGCCGCGCCATCTCCGCGGCGACCGGCCGCACGATGCGCTCCACCACGTCGTCGACGAGGGAGGCCGGTGCCCACGGCAGCGGGGCGTAGGCGCCCATGCCGCCGGTGTTGGGCCCCGCGTCGTCGTCGCCGAGGCGCTTCGCGTCCTGTGCGGGCAGCAACGGCACGACGTCGGTGCCGTCGACGCAGCAGAACAGCGAGACCTCGGGGCCGTCCAGGAACGACTCGAACAGCACCGGGTGCCCGGCCTCGAGCAGCGCCATCGCGTGCGCCCGGGCGTCGTCGTACTCGGAGGTGACGAGCACGCCCTTGCCCGCGGCGAGCCCGTCGTCCTTGACCACCCACGGCCCGCGGCGATCCCCGCTCGCCCCGCCGAACTTCTCCAGCACCGCGTCCAGTCGCGCCGGGGTGTCGACGATCTCGGCCGTCGCCGTGGGGACGCCCGCCGCGGCCATGACGTCCTTCGCGAACGCCTTCGAGCCCTCGATCCGGGCGGCCGCGGCGGTCGGCCCGAAGCAGGGGATGCCGGCCTCGCGCAGCGCGTCGCCGACCCCGGCGACCAGCGGCGCCTCGGGCCCGACGACGACGAGGTCGGCCCCCCAGCGCCGCGCCAGCTCGACGACGGCGGGTCCCGACGTCGGGTCGGCCAGGCCCGGGTGCTCGGCGAGGCCCGCGGTGCCGGCGTTGCCCGGGGCGGCCGCCAGGGCGGTCACCGTGGGGTCGGCCGCGAGGGCGAGCAGCAGGGCGTGTTCGCGGGCTCCGGACCCGATGACCAGGACGCGCACGACCGCCGACCCTACGGGGCCACCCCGCACCGGCTGTTCACCGCGGGGTCGCCGGGACGGGTGGCGGGCGACGACGCCCGCGGGCGACGATCGCCGACCATGGAGATCACCCGCCGTGCCGCGTTCGTGACCGCCGGTGGCCTCGCGGTCGCCGGCCTGGCCGCCTGCTCGAACGCCGGGTCGCCGGGGCCGGCGGCGGGGCCCGGCGCGACGCCGACGGCCGGCGGCGGGGCCCCGGGCCCGGGCGTCCCGACGGGCGCTCCCGCTCCGGCGCCGGTCGTGCCCGGGCCGGGCCCGGACCGGACGTCGGTGACGATCGTCGGACACCGCGGCGCGGCCGGGTACCGCCCGGAGCACACCGTCGCGTCCTACTCGCTGGCGGCGCGCTTCGGGGTCGACGCCGTCGACGTCGACCTCTGCCCCACGCGGGACGGCCACCTGGTCGCGCGTCACGAGCCGGAGATCGGCGGGACCACCGACGTCGCCCTGCACCCCGAGTTCGCGTCGCGGCGCACCACGAAGGTCATCGACTCCACGCCGACCGAGGGCTGGTTCACCGTCGACTTCACCCTCGCCGAGCTCAAGACGCTCCGCGCGGTCGAGCGGATCCCGGCGACCCGCCCGCACAACACGCTCTACGACCGGCGCTACGGGATCCTCACCCTCGACGAGGTCCTCGACACCCTCGACGGCCTCTCGCGCGAGCTGGGCCGCCGTGTCGGCGTCCTCCCCGAGGTCAAGCACTCGACCTTCCACCGCTCGATCGGGCTGCCGGTCGAGCCGGCGCTCGTCGACACGCTGCGCCGCCGCGGGCTCGCGGCCGACCCGCACGTGATCATCCAGTCCTTCGAGACGGCGAACCTGAAGGAGCTCAGGACGCAGGTCGGCTGCCCCCTGCTGCAGCTGATCGACGCGGCCGGCGTCGCTCCCGCCGACCTCGTCGCGGCGGGCGACCACCGCACGTTCGACGACCTCGTCACCCCCGCCGGACTGCGGGAGATCGCCGGCTACGCCACGTGGATCGGGCCGACGAAGGAGCGCGTGATCGGCCCGACGGGCACGCCGACGTCCCTGCTCGCGGACGCGCGGGCGGTCGGGCTGCGCACGATGCCCTACACGTTCCGCAACGAGAACGAGTTCCTCCCGGCGCCGCTGCGACGCGGGGAGCACCCCGGTCAGCCCCCGGAGGCGGCGCCGCGGTCGACCTACGGCGACGCGTTCGGCGAGTACGCCCGGTACCGAGCGCTCGGCATCGAGGGGCTCTTCAGCGACAACGGCGACACCGCCGTCGCGGCCTGGGCCGGCTGAGCGGCTACCGGTGCACCGTCGGGCGCCCGTCCTCGGCGAGGACGAGCGGCAGCAGCCGGCGGTCGAGGTAGCACCACCGCCACGCCTCGCCCGGCTCGAAGGACTGCATGACGGGGTGCCCCGTGGCCTCGTGGTGGGCCGTGGCGTGCCGGTACGGGCTGGAGTCGCAGCACGCGACGTGCCCGCAGGTCATGCACATCCGGAGGTGGGCCCACGCGTCGTGACCGGCCTCCCGGCAGTCCGGGCAGATCAGGCCCGGGGTGTCGGGATCGACCGACGGCGTGGGCTGGGGGTTGTGCTTGGACTCGATGAGGTGTTCACAGGCGCCCACGTCACCATTCTAGGTGACGAGGTCTCCAACTACCCCGTCGCTGCGCTCGCCCCTGACCACCTACTCCGTCGCTGCGCTCGCCCCTGACCGCGTGATCGTCTCGTCGCGCCCCGGCCCGACCCCGATCGCGGAGATCCGGGCCATCGACAGCTCCTCGAGGCGCTCGACGTAGTCCCGGGCCGCCGCCGGGAGGTCGTCGAACGACCGGCAGGCCGAGATGTCCTCGAACCAGCCGGGCATGCGCTCGTAGACCGGCGTCGCGTGGTGCAGGTCGGACTGCGTCATCGGCATGTCCTCGACCCGCTTGCCGTCGATCTCGTAGGCGACGCAGATCGGGACCTCCCGCAGGCTCGAGAGCACGTCGAGCTTGGTGAGGAAGATGTCGGTCAGACCGTTGACACGGGTCGCGTACCGGGCGATCACGGCGTCGAACCAGCCGCAGCGCCGGCTGCGCCCGGTGGTCACCCCGAACTCGCCGCCCTGCTTGCGCAGGTACTCGCCGTCGTCGTCGAACAGCTCCGTCGGGAACGGGCCGGACCCGACGCGCGTCGTGTACGCCTTGAGGATCCCGATGACGCGGTCGATGCGTCCCGGCCCGATGCCCGAACCGGAGACCGCGCCGCCCGCGGTCGGGTTCGACGACGTCACATAGGGATACGTGCCGTGGTCGACGTCCAGCAGCGTGCCCTGCGAGCCCTCCAGCAGCACCGTCTCGCCGCGTTCGAGCGCCTGGTTGAGCGCGAGGCGGGTGTCGGCGACGCGGTGGGCGAAGCCCTCGGCCTGGCCGAGCACCTGGTCGGCGACCTCGTCGGGGTCGAGCGCGCGTCGGTTGTAGACCTTGACGAGGATCTGGTTCTTGAGGTCGAGTGCGGCCTCGACCTTCTCCCGCAGGATCTTCTCGTCGAACACGTCCTGCACGCGGACCCCGACGCGCGCCACCTTGTCCTGGTACGCGGG
>NZ_JBVPVA010000164.1:0-1156 GCF_055612215.1 Actinomycetospora sp.
GAGTCGAAGTGGCGGTAGATCCCGGAGCCGACGATGCCGGCCGCGGCGCCGATGTCGGCCATCGCGACGGCGTGGTAGCCGTGGCGGGCGACGAGCTCGGCGGCGGCGGCGAGGATGCGGTCCTTGCGGGCGGGGTCGCGCTTCGCATGTGAACGGATTTCGTCGCCCTGGCGACCGAGATCGTTCACCTGGGCGCCGCCCTTCTGGTGAATCGGAGTCACGCTGCCGGCCCGATCGGTCACGCCGGCAGACTAGCCGGTTCCTCGCTGTCATGGCTCTGGTCACGTGCCCGGGGAGCCGCTACCGTCGCCGTCGAGTGAACGGTGGATCACCGAACCTTGGGAGTCGGCGTGGACTTCGTGGAGACCGACGAGCACCGCGACCTGCGGGCCGCCGTCGGGACGATCGCAGCGCCCTTCGGGGGTGACTACTACGTCGACCACGCGCGCCGCGGCGCCGAGTGCACCGAGCTCTGGCACGCGCTGGGCGACGCCGGCTACGTCGGGGTCTCGGTCCCGGAGGCCTACGGCGGCGGGGGCGGCGGGCTCGTCGAGCTGGCCCTGGTCTGCGAGGAGACCGCCGCGCAGGGCGCACCGATGCTGCTGCTGCTCGTCACGCACGCGATCTCGGCGGCGGTGATCGCCGAGTACGGCACCGAGGAGCAGCGCAAGGAGTGGCTGCCGGGGCTCGCGAGCGGCCGGGAGAAGGTGGTCTTCGCGATCACCGAGCCCGACGCCGGCTCCAACACCCACAAGCTCGCGACCACCGCCCGCCGCGAGGGCGAGGAGTGGGTGGTCAGCGGCGAGAAGTACTACATCTCGGGGGTGGACGACGCCGAGGCGCTGCTGCTCGTCGCGCGCACCGGACGCGACGAGCGCGGGAACGCCCAGCTGAGCCTGTTCCTCGTCCCCACCGACGCCCCGGGCCTGCAGAAGATCCCGCTCCCGGTCGACGTCCTGCTGCCCGAGACCCAGTTCACGCTGCGGTTCGACGACGTCCGGCTCCCGGCGTCGGCCCTGGTCGGCGACGAGAACCAGGGCTTCCGCCAGGTGTTCCACGGCCTCAACCCCGAGCGGATCACCGGGGCCGCGCTCTGCGTCGGGATCGCCCGCTACGCACTCGGCCGCGCCACCCGCTACGCGAACGACCGCGAGGT
>NZ_JBVPVA010000179.1:0-8974 GCF_055612215.1 Actinomycetospora sp.
GACCTGCCGTCCGAGCCCCGCGTGCAGCTGCTGCTGCGCTTCCACACCGCGCACATCTGCAGGTCTGCTCGCGCCACACCGCCCGCCACGACGCGGGCGTCCCCGCCCGCGGGCTCAACGGCGAGGCCTACCGCGGCCACGTGTTCTGGGACGAGCTCTACGTGTACCCGTTCCTCGACTTCCGGCTGCCCGAGGTCACCCGCGGCCTGCTGATGTACCGCTACCGCCGCCTCGCCGAGGCGCGGGCGGCCGCGGCGGAGGCGGGCTACGCGGGGGCGATGTTCCCGTGGCAGTCCGGCTCGGACGGCACCGAGGAGACCCAGGTCGTCCACCTCAACCCGCTCTCGGGCCAGTGGGACCCCGACCACTCGCACAACCAGCGCCACGTCAACGCCGCGATCTTCTACAACGTCTGGCAGTACTACCAGGCCACCGACGACCTGGAGTTCCTGCGCGACTACGGCGCCGAGCTGATGCTGGAGATCGCGCGGTTCTGGGCCTCGATCGCCCACCGCAACCCGCAGACCGGCCGCTACGAGATCCACGGCGTGATGGGGCCGGACGAGTTCCACGAGCGCTACCCCGGCGCCACCGAGGGCGGCCTGCGCAACAACGCCTACACCAACGTGATGGTCGCCTGGATCTGCTCTACGGCGCCGAGGGTGCTCGCCATGCTGCCCGCCAGCCGGCGGCGGGCGCTGCGCACCCGGCTCGGGATCACCGACGCCGAGATCGAGCGCTGGAACGAGATGACCCGGCTGATGTACGTGCCGACCCACGCGAGCCCGGACGGGAGCCGCGTCATCAGCCAGTTCGAGGGCTACGAGAGCCTCGAGGAGCTGGACTGGGACGCCTACCGCGAGAAGCACACCAACATCCAGCGCATGGACCGCATCCTCAAGGCCGAGGGGGACGACCCGGACCGCTACAAGGTGGCCAAGCAGGCCGACGCGGTGATGCTGTTCTTCCTGTTCTCCGCCGACGAGCTGCGCGAGATCCTCGGCCGCCTCGGCTACGACGACGTCGCGGGCGACCCCGACCTCGCGCGCCGCACCATCGACTACTACGACCACCGCACCTCCCACGGGTCGACGCTGTCGCTGGTGGCCCACGCCGCGGTCCTCGCCGGCATCGACCCGGAGAGCTCGTGGGAGCGGTTCCTGGTGGCCCTGGAGTCCGACGTCGGCGACGTCCAGGGCGGCACCACCAAGGAGGGCATCCACATGGGGGTCATGTCGGGGACCCTCGACCTCCTGCAGCGCGCCTACGTCGGGTGCAGCGTCCACGACGGGGTGCTGCACTTCGCGCCGCGGCTGACCACGCGCCTCGACGGGCTGCGCTACTCGATGGTCTTCCAGGGCACCGGGCTGCACGTCGCGGTGACCGACGGCGAGCTGGTCGTCGAGGTGGCCACCGAGGGCTTCTCGCATCCGGTGAAGATCGGCATCGGAGGCGAGGTCCGCGAGATGGGCGCGGGGGAGCGGGCCTCGGTGCGCCTGGCCGACGACACCGCCGGCATCACCGCGCCGCCGGCGACCGGGGACGAGCACGTGCTGATCGGGCACAACGGGAGGAGCGAGCAGTGAGCGACGGCTTCAAGGGCGCGATCTTCGACGTCGACGGGGTGCTCGTCGACTCCCCGCACGAGCAGGCGTGGCGGGAGTCGCTGCAGGAACTGATGGAGGGCCCCTGGTCCGACATCCGCCCGCAGACGACGTGGACCCCCGAGGGCTTCACCGCCGAGCTCTACCAGCAGCGGATGTCGGGCAAGCCCCGCAAGGCGGGCGCGACCGCGGCGCTGGAGTACTTCGGGGTGCCGGACATCGACCGGCGGGTCACCGAGTACGGCGAGCACAAGCAGGAGATGATCATCCGGCTGATCAAGGACGGGAAGTTCTCCGCCTACGACGACGCGGTGCGCTTCCTGGTCGAGGTCAAGAAGGCCGGCATCCCGGTCGCGGCGGCCTCGTCCTCGAAGAACGCGAAGCTCTTCCTGGAACGCGTCGACCTCGGGAACTACGGCGGCTCGGGGAACCTGCACGCGGCCTTCGACGTCGACGTGTCCGGCCGCGACTTCGCCGAGGGCAAGCCCAACCCGGAGATCTTCCTGACCGCGGCCAAGGAGCTCGGCGTCGACCCGCACGACGCGTTCGTCTGCGAGGACGCGACCAACGGCATCCAGGCCGCGAAGGCCGGGGAGTTCGGCGCCGTGGGGGTCTCGCGGGCCGACGACGTCGACGCCCTCGCGGCCGAGGGCGCGGACATCGTCGTGACCGACATGGGCACGATCGACGTCGACGCCCTCACCGCCCACCGGCTCGCCACCAAGTAGGCGTGCCATGGCAGGAGACGCAGCGGAGCGGACCTCGACCATCGGTACGGTCGAGGAGATCCCCGACGACGCCCTGACCGTCGGCGTCGACGTCGGGGGCACGAAGATCGCGGCCGGGGTGGTCGACGGGACCGGCAAGCTGCTGGCCCACACCCGGCGGGAGACCCCGGCGCAGAATACGGCCGGGGTGCTCTCGGGCATCGCCGACGCGGTGCGCGAGCTCGCCACGACCCACCGGGTGGCCGGCGTCGGGATCGGCGCCGCGGGCTTCGTCGACGCGTCGCGCTCGACGGTGATGTTCGCGCCCAACCTCGCCTGGCGCGACGAGGACCTGCGCTCGTCGCTGACCGCGCAGCTGGGGCTGCCCGTCATCGTCGAGAACGACGCGAACGCCGTCGCGTGGGCGGAGTCGCGCTTCGGCGCGGGCCGCGACCACGACGACCTCGCCGCGATCACGATCGGCACCGGGGTCGGCGGCGGGCTCGTCGTCGGCGGGCGGCTGCTGCGCGGCGGCTACGGCGTGGCCAGCGAGATCGGCCACATCACGATGGTCCCCTACGGCCGGCGCTGCGGGTGCGGGCTGCAGGGGTGCTGGGAGCAGTACGGCTCCGGGCGCGCGCTGGTCAGCGAGGCCCGCGAGATCGCCCACCACTCGCCGGCGTTCGCGTCCGGGCTGCTCGCCGACGCCGGCGGGGTCCCGGACGCGATCACGGGCGAGATGGTCACCGCCGCCGCGCAACGCGGCGACGTCGGAGCCCTGCACTGCTTCGACGAGATCGGCCGTTGGATCGGGCTCGGGCTGGCGCAGCTGGCCGCCGTGCTCGACCCCTCGCTGTTCGTCATCGGCGGCGGCGTCTCCGAGGCGGGGGAGGTGCTGCGCTCCCGCGTCGAGGACACCTTCCGGGCCAACCTCACCGGGCGCGGGCACCGCCCCGTCGCCGAGGTCCGGCTGGCCGAGCTCGGCTGGGAGGCCGGGATGGTCGGCGCCGCCGACCTCGCACGTACCCATAGCGACACCGCAGTCCCCGGGAGGGCGTCATGACCACTGATTCACCAGCCGGGTCGTCGGACCCGGCGGCGTCGCCCGGAGGCTCCGGGGCGAAGCCGACCACGAGCACGAAGGCGATCCTGGTCTCGATCGTCGCCGCCGTCGGCGGGTTCCTGTTCGGGTTCGACTCCAGCGTCATCAACGGCGCCGTCGACGCCCTGAACAGCAACTTCAACCTGACGAACAGTCCGCTGCTGTCCGGCTTCGCGGTCGCCTGCGCGCTGCTCGGCTCGGCGGTCGGTGCGTGGTTCGCGGGGCCGGCGGCCGACCGCTACGGCCGCGTGCGGGTCATGCTCATCGCCGCGGCGCTGTTCGCGATCAGCTCGATCGGGGCGGGCCTCGCGTTCGCCGTCTGGGACCTGATCGTCTGGCGCATCCTCGCCGGCGTCGGCATCGGCATCGCCTCCGTGATCGCGCCCGCGTACATCGCCGAGATCGCGCCCGCCCACATCCGCGGCCGGCTCGCCTCGCTGCAGCAGATGGCCATCGTGCTCGGCATCTTCATCGCGCTGCTCTCCGACGCGCTGTTCGCCGGGATCGCGGGCGGCGCCGCGAACACGTTCTGGCTCGGGCTCGAGGCGTGGCGCTGGATGTTCCTCGTCGGCCTCATCCCGTCGGTCATCTACGCGCTGCTGGCCCTGCGCATCCCGGAGTCCCCGCGGTACCTGGTGGCCAAGGGCGAGCTGGACAAGGCCGGGGAGGTCCTGCAGTCGGTCGAGGGGGCCCGCTCGCCGGAGTCGGTGAAGCACAAGGTCGAGGAGATCCGGGTCTCCCTGCTGCGGGAGGACAAGCCGTCGCTGCGTGACCTCCGCGGACCGCAGCTCGGCCTCAAGCCGATCGTCTGGGTCGGCATCCTGCTGTCGGTCTTCCAGCAGTTCGTCGGCATCAACGTGATCTTCTACTACTCGACGACCCTGTGGCAGGCCGTCGGGTTCTCCGAGTCCGACTCGTTCACCGCGTCGGTCATCAACGGTCTGATCAACGTGCTCTCGACCATCGTCGCGATCCTCATCGTCGACCGGGTCGGACGCCGGCCGATGCTCCTCGGCGGGTCGCTCGGCATGACGGTCACGTTGGGCGTCATGGCGATCGCGTTCTCCCAGGCCGTCCCGACGGTGACCCAGAGCGGCAAGGAGTCGGTCGCGCTGCCCGGTCCGTGGGGTCCGATCGCGCTCGTCGCGGCGAACCTGTTCGTGGTCTCGTTCGCCATCACGTGGGGCCCGGTCGTCTGGGTGCTGCTCGGCGAGATGTTCCCGAACTACCTGCGGGCCGCCGCCCTCGCCGTCGCGGCCGCCGCGCAGTGGATCGCGAACTTCCTCATCACCGTGACGTTCCAGTCGCTGGCCAACGTCGGGCTGACGCTGGCGTACGGCCTGTACACCTTCTTCGCGCTCCTCTCCTTCATCTTCGTCTACAGAGCCGTGAAGGAGACCAAGGGCAAGGAGCTGGAGGAGATGTTCGCGTAGGTGGCCTCCGGCCTGGTGAGCACTTTCGGGGTTCATGGCCCCCGGAAGTGCTCACGGGCGCGGGAGCGCACCCAGGGGGTCGTCGTCGTGCGTGGGACGGTGTGCCCATGCGCGTCGGAATCGTCTGTCCGTACTCGCTCGACGTCGCGGGCGGGGTCCAGGGCCACGTCCTGGACCTCGCCCGCGCGCTCGTCGGGCTCGGTCACGACGTCGACGTGCTCGCGCCGGCCAGCCCGTCCACCCCGGTCCCGGACTTCGTCACGCGCGCCGGGCGCGCCGTCTCGATCCCGTACAACGGCTCGGTCGCCCGCCTGACGTTCGGGCCCGTCTCGATGCACCGGGTGCGCCGCTGGCTGCGCGCGGGCCGGTTCGACGTGCTGCACCTGCACGAGCCGACCGCCCCGAGCCTGTCGATGCTCGCGCTCGTCCTGGCCGAGGGGCCGGTCGTCGCCACGTTCCACACCTCGACGCCGCGGTCGCGGACGATGTCGGTCTTCGCGTCGTGGCTGCGGCCGATGCTGGAGCGGGTCACCGCGCGGATCGCGGTCTCGCCGCTGGCCCGGCAGGTCTACGTCGAGCACCTCGGGGGTGACGCGGTCGAGATCCCGAACGGGGTCGATGTCACCGCCATCGCCTCCGTCGCGGCCGACCCCCTCCCGCGCCCTCCCGGCACCACGACGATCGGGTTCCTCGGCCGGTTCGACGAGCCGCGCAAGGGCATGGCCACCCTGCTCGAGGCGCTCGAACCGCTGGCGGCCCACGAGGACCTGCGGCTGCTCGTCGTGGGGCGCGGCGACGTGGTCGACCTGCGCCACCGCCTCCCCGCCGCCCTCGCGGACCGGGTGGAGGTCCTGGGCGCCGTCGACGACGCCACCAAGGCCCGCGCCCTCGGCGCGATGGACCTGCTCGCTACCCCCAACACCGGCGGCGAGAGCTTCGGGATCGTGCTCGCCGAGGGGATGGCCGCCGGCACGCCGGTGGTCGCGAGCGACATCGAGGCGTTCCGGCGGGTGCTCACGGACCCCGAGTCCGGGACGGTCGCCGGGGTCCTCCTCCCACCCGGCGACGCCGGCGCGTGGTCGGCGGGCCTCGCCGCCCTGCTGGCCGACCCCGCGCGCCGGGCGGCCCTCGCGCGCGCCGGGCGGTCCCGCGTCACGGCGTTCGACTGGTCGACGGTGGCCGCCCAGGTCCTGCGGGTCTACGAGGTGGCGGTGGCCGCGGATCCCCGGCAGGTCGCGGCGCGGGCCGGCGACACGCCGGACGTCGACGACGCGGACGGGCACCTCGGCTCCGGCGACGGACGTGTCGGCGCCGCGGGCCGCGCGGGAGCGGCGGACCCGGCGACCGGGCGCCTACCGTCGTCGTCGTGAACCTGTTCGGCGCGGGCGGCTGGCTCGTGGTGCTCGTCGTCGTGCTCGTCGTGGTGGCGCTCCTCGCGACCGCCGCGCTCATGATCGCGCGGGCGCGCCGACTGGACCGCCTCCACGTCCGGGTCGACGCGGCGCACCACGGGCTCGTCACGGCGCTGGACCGCCGGGCGGCCGTGGTGCGGGCGGTCGCGGCGACCGCGCCGTCGTCGGCGCTCTCCCCGACCGAGCGGCGCGCGCTGCGGGCCGCCGCGCGCGCCGTCGAGGACGCCGGCGGGGGGGAGGCCCGCGAGGCCGCGGAGAACGACCTCCTCGCCCGGCGCGCGGCGCTCGACACCGCGCTGTTGTCCCCGGACCTCTCCGCCGAGCTCGCCGACGCGGACGCCCGCGTCGTGGTCGCGCGACGTATCCACAACGACGCCGTCCGCGACACCCGGGCCCTGCGCGGCCGGCGCATGGTCCGCGTCCTGCACCTGGCCGGGACCGCGCCGTACCCGCGCTACTTCGAGATCGCGGAGGCCGGGGAGGGCGCCGCGGGCGCCGAGGTGGGCCGCCCGACACCGGAGGCCGCGGTCGCGCGGGACGCCGCCCGCGTCGTGGTGCTCGACCCGGAGGACCGGGTGCTGCTCTTCGAGGGCGTGGACCCCGACCGGCCCTCCGAGGCCTTCTGGTTCACCCCCGGCGGCGGGGTGGAGCCGGACGAGGACCCGGCCGACGCCGCCTGGCGCGAGCTCTGGCAGGAGACCGGGATCGTGGCCGGCAAGCCCGGGATCGGCGAGCTCGACGGCCCGCTGTGGGTCCGCGACGTCGTGTTCGACCACGACGGCGTCACCTACGCCGCGCGCGAGGTGTTCTTCGTGCTCCGCGTGGACCCGGCCCCCGTCGTGGACGTCTCGGGGTTCACCGAGCTCGAGCGCCGGACGGTGCGCCGCCACCGGTGGTGGACGCGGACCGAGCTCGCGGCGACCGTCGACGTCGTCTACCCGCGCCAGCTCGCGGACCTGCTCGGCGACCCGGGGTCGCTGTCCCCGGTGGATCCACCGGTGCCGATCCAGTAGCCGTGACGTGGGCCGCGTCCCGGGCGCCTGACGGTGTCGGGGGTCGCGTCTAGCATCGGGGGCGTCCGCCATCGCCGTCGATGGAGGCCCCCTCGCTCATGGAGGCACTGCTGTGACCCGCCCCGACCCGTCCACCTCGTCCGAAGCCCGAGGAGTCAAGCGCGGACTCGCGGACATGCTCAAGGGTGGCGTGATCATGGACGTGGTCACGCCCGAGCAGGCGCGGATCGCCGAGGACGCCGGCGCGGTCGCCGTGATGGCGCTCGAGCGGGTCCCCGCCGACATCCGCGCCGACGGCGGCGTCGCCCGCATGTCCGACCCCGACATGGTCTCCGGGATCGTCGACACGGTGTCCATCCCGGTGATGGCCAAGGCCCGCATCGGCCACTTCGTCGAGGCGCAGGTCCTGCAGTCGCTCGGCGTGGACTACGTCGACGAGTCCGAGGTCCTCACCCCGGCCGACGAGGCGCACCACATCGACAAGTGGGCCTTCACGGTCCCCTTCGTCTGCGGGGCCACCAACCTCGGCGAGGCGCTGCGCCGCATCGGCGAGGGCGCGGCGATGATCCGGTCGAAGGGCGAGGCCGGCACCGGCAACGTCGTCGAGGCCACGCGGCACATGCGGGCCATCCGCGCCGACATCCGCCGGCTGTCCCGCATGGACGCCCAGGAGCTCTACGCCGCCGCGAAGGACCTGCAGGCCCCGCTGCCGATCGTGCAGGAGATCGCCGACACCGGCCGGCTGCCGGTCGTGCTGTTCACCGCGGGCGGGATCGCCACCCCGGCCGACGCCGCGATGATGATGCAGCTCGGCGCGGAGGGCGTGTTCGTCGGTTCCGGCATCTTCAAGTCGGGCGACCCGGCGCGCCGCGCCGAGGCCATCGTCAAGGCCACGACCTTCCACGACGACCCGGACGTCATCGCGAAGGTGTCGGCGGGCCTCGGCGAGGCCATGGTCGGGCGCACCACGGCCGACATGCCCGAGTCCGAGAAGCTGGCGTCCCGCGGTTGGTGACGGGGCGTCCGGGCACTGACGACCGGGCTGGGAGGATCGCCACGATGACCGGGGAGACGAGCGACGGCGCGCGCCGCGTCCGCGTGGTCCCGCGTCCGGGGCGCGGAGCCCACCACCCGGGGGACGCCGCCCCGGCCGACGCCGACACCGAGGTCCTGCCCCGGGTCGCCCCGGGGCCGCCTCCCACCTCCGGCCCGGCGCCCGCCCAGCGGACGCCCCGCCGGGACCGCGCCACCCCCGACGCCGGCCCCGCGGAGGGCTCCGAGGCCCCGGAGGCCCCGGAGGCCCCGGAGCGCCGCATCGGCCTGGGCGCCCCCGCGCTCGTGCTGGGTGTGCTCGCGGCCGGGACGTGCTGGACCGGCTGGGCCGGCGTCGTCCTCGGGCTCTTCGCGGTGGCCGCGGGGTACCTGGGCGCCCGGCGCGCGTGGAAGGGGCTCGCCACCGACGGGGCCGCCTCCCTGGGTGGGCTCGCGCTCGGGGCGGTCGGGCTCGTCGTGGGCGTCGTGGTGGTCTGGCCGACGCTGTTCGGCACCGGCAACTTCGGCGACGGCCTGACGCTGGACCAGTGCCTGCAGCAGGCCAACGGCGCGTTCCAGATGCACATGTGCAAGTCCCAGCACATCGCCGAGTTCAACCAGCGCTTCCCGAACGCCGCCACCTGACCCCCGCCCGAGCCCGGCGAGGGCCG
>NZ_JBVPVA010000350.1:0-4923 GCF_055612215.1 Actinomycetospora sp.
CCGTACGAGCACCCCGACGGTGCCGATGGCGAAGAGCAGCGCGGACAGCAGCAGGTAGTTCGTGGGGCTCACGCCTGGCTCCCCTGGATCTCGCCGGCGCCACGCTGCTCGTGGTGCGGCTCGTGGTCACGGGCGTGCCGGTCGTGCTCGTCGCCCGCGTGGGCCAGCTCGGTGGCGTGGCCCAGCCGCTCGCGCGCGGTGGCCTCGATGATCGCCGAGAGCGACTCCGGCGCGACCGACCCGTCGGGCAACAGCGCCGGGGTGGCGACCGAGTCGCCGGTCGCGAACACCCCGGGACCCGAGCGCGACCCGAACTTCTCGAGCGGCCCCTGCAGGCGGGCGGTGACCCGCTCGCGCTGGGTGATCACCTTGGCCTTCGCGCGGCCGGCGAAGGTGTAGACCATCGCGCCGAGCGCGCCGGTGATGATCAGCGCCGAGGTCAGCTCGAACGCGAGCAGGTAGCGCTGGTAGATAAGCAGCCCGAGGCTGCCGACGTTGGAGCCCGGCGCCGGCCCGACGGCGAGCGGCACCACCACCGAGTTCGCCACCGCGCCCAGCAGCAGCGCCGCGAAGCCGATCCCGAGTACCGCCGCGGCGACCCGCTGGCCGCGCAGGACCTCGACGACGGAGTCGGACGCGTCGCGCCCGACCATCATCAGCACGAACACGAACAGCATCATGATCGCGCCGGTGTAGACGATGATCTGGGTGAAGCCCAGGAACGGCGCGGACTGGACCATGTACAGCCCGCCGAGCGAGAGCATCGTCAGCACGAGCCAGAGCGCGGAGTGCACGGCGTTGCGGGAGAACACCATCCCGAGCCCGCCGGCCAGCGCGATCGGCCCGAGGATCCAGAAGGCGACGGCTTCGCCGACCGAGGTGGTCATCAGCGTCCCTCCCCTGCCGCCGCGCCCGCCTCGGCGGAGCCACGCTTGGCCAACGGGCCCTTCCCGACGAGCGCCGCACCCGGCTCGACGTTCGCGCCCGCGCGGTTGTCGGTGTCCAGGTCGTGCTCGCCCGCCGGGTCCTGGCCCTTGCGCGCCAGCTCCGGGCCCTGCACGTAGTAGTCCTGCTCGTTGTCACCCAGCCGCATCGGGTGCGGGGGCTGCTCCATGCCCGGCAGCAGCGGGGCCAGGAGCATGTCCTTGGTGTAGATCAGGTCCTGGCGGTCGTCGTCGGCGAGCTCGTACTCGTTCGTCATCGTCAGCGACCGCGTCGGGCACGCCTCGATGCAGAGCCCGCAGCCGATGCAGCGCAGGTAGTTGATCTGGTAGATCGCGCCGTAGCGCTCGCCCGGGGAGTACCGCGCCTCCTCGGTGTTGTCGCCGCCCTCGACGTAGATCGCGTCGGCGGGGCAGGCCCAGGCGCACAGCTCGCAGCCGACGCACTTCTCGAGGCCGTCCGGGTGCCGGTTGAGCTGGTGGCGGCCGTGGTAGCGCGGCGCCGTCACCTTCTTGACCAGCGGGTACTCCTCGGTGACCACCTTCTTGAACATCGTCGAGAAGGTCACCCCGAAGCCCGCGATGCCGTCGAACATGCCCATCAGGCGTCTCCCTCGGACTCGGAGCCGCTGCCCACGGCGGCGGTCTCCTTCGCGGGTGGTGCCACCGACCGCCGTCGTCGGGGCGGTGAGGGCGGGACGGCGAGGTCCAGCGGCGGCACCGGGTAGTCGGACACGAGCGTCGGCGTCGCGTCGGCGTCGTCCTCGTCGTCGGAGCGGCGGTCGGGCAGCAGGAACGCGACGACGACCGCCACCACCAGCACGACCGCGCCGATCAGCAGCACGACCGGGGCGGACACCGTGCCGTACTGGACGCGCAGCACGCGCAGCGCGGAGACGGCGAGGACCCACACCAGGCTGACCGGGATGAGGATCTTCCAGCCCAGCCGCATGAACTGGTCGTAGCGCTGGCGGGGCAGCGTCCCGCGCAGCCAGATGTAGACGAAGAGGAACACGAACATCTTCGAGATGAACCAGATGACCGGGAACCAGCCCTCGTTCGCCCCCGCCCACAACGACAGCGGCCACGGGGCGCGCCAGCCGCCGAGGAACAGCGTCGTGGCGACGGCCGAGAGGGTGACCATGTTGACGTACTCGGCGAGGAAGAAGAGCGCGAACTTCAGCGACGAGTACTCGGTGTGGAAGCCGCCCACCAGCTCGGACTCGGCCTCGGCCAGGTCGAACGGGGCGCGGTTGGTCTCCCCGACCATCGAGATCGCGAACACCACGAAGCTCACCGGCAGCAGCCAGATGTACCAGCCGCTCTCCTGCGCGGTGACGATGTCCGCGGTCGAGAGCGACCCCGCGTACAGGACGACGCCGATGATCGACAGGCCCAGGGCCAGCTCGTAGGAGATGACCTGGGCGGTCGAGCGCAGCGCGCCGAGCAGCGGGTACGGCGAGCCGGACGCCCAGCCCGAGAGCACGATCCCGTAGACGCCGATCGAGGAGCAGGCCAGGACCACGAGGATGCCCACCGGCAGGTCCGCGACCTGCAGCGCGGTGTGGTGGCCGAAGACCGAGACCTCGGGCCCCAGGGGGATCACCGCGAACGCGACGAACGCGGGGATCGTCGAGATGATCGGCGCGAGGAAGAAGACCGGGAAGTCCGCCAGCGTCGGGCGGATGTCCTCCTTGAAGGCCAGCTTGAGCCCGTCGGCCAGCGACTGCAGCAGCCCGAACGGGCCGTTCCAGTTCGGCCCGGGGCGCTGCTGCATCCGACCCACGACGCGGCGCTCGAGCCAGATCATGAACAGCGTCATGAGCAGGAGCAGCGCGAAGACGAGGACGACCTTGACGATCGTCAACCACAGCGGGTCGCCGGCGAGCAGCGCCTGGGTGTAGCCCGGCGTGCCGGGTGGGGGGAGCGGGTTCACGGTCGGTCTCCCGGAGCGGCGGTGACGGTGTCCCGGGGGCCGACGCCGGTCCCGGGAGGCTGCGACCCGGTCACGTGCACCGGGCCGCCGTGGCGCAGGCCGAGCCCGCGCAGGGTCGTGACGCCGCCGGGGCCCGGCACGTGCGAGGGCGCCCAGACGACGTCCTCGGGCAGGTCGGCGAGCTCGACCACGAGGTCCAGCCCGCCGCCGGGGGCGTCCTGCGCCGGCTGGAGGCGGGCGGGCTCGCCGGCGACGAGGCCGAGGCGCTCCGCGGTCGCGGCGGCCACCCGGAGGCGGGCCGGCCGCGCGGTGCCGGGCAGGTCGGGCTCCTCGGCGAGCAGCGCGCCGCCGTCGAGGAGCTGGCGCCAGGTGGCGAGCCGGACGGTGTCGGCCGACCCGTGGGTGAACGACGCCGTCCTGACGTCGGACGTCAGCATCGTGCCGTTGCTGCCGTCCGGGGAGGGCGCGGTCGGCCGGGTCGCCGGCGTCGACGGCGTCACCGCGACCGTGCCCAGCTCCGTGAGCTCGGCGGCCGCCGCGGCCGGGGTCTGGGTGAACAGGTCGACGTCCATCTCGACCGCGAGCGAGTCGAGCACCCGGCAGTCGGGCAACGTGACCGCCGCCGTCCCGCCGACGCGCCCGGAGCCGCCCTGGCCGGGGTCGATGGTCGTCCCGAACGGCCGGTCGCGGCCCTCCCAGTTGCGGTAGGTGCCGGCGCGGTTGACCGCGGGCGCCACCGGGAGCACGACGTCGGCGTAGCCGCCGACCTCGGAGAGCACCTGCTCCAGCGAGATGACGACGTCGGCCTCGGCGAGGGCCGCGCGGGCCAGCGCCGGGTCGGGCAGGTCGTCGATCTGCAGGCCCCCGACGACGAGGCCGGCGAGCTCGCCGTCCGCCGCGGCCCGCAGCATCGCGGTGAGGTCGCGGCCCGGCGTCGCGGGCAGGCTCGGCACGCCCCAGACCGCGGCGACGGCCTCCCGCGCGTCGGCGTCGTCGACCCGACGCGCGCCGGGCAGCAGCGTCGGGAGGGCACCGGCGTCCACCCCGCCGCGCTCGCCCGCGCGCCGGGGCACCCAGGCGATCCGGGCGCCCGTCCGGGACCCGAGCGCATCCACCGCGGCCAGCAGCCCCGGGATCTCCGCGGCCCGCTCACCGACGAGGACGACCGCACCCGGGTCGGCGAGCGCTCCGGCGAGGTCGTCGGGGAGCGCGTCGAGGGCGGCGGCCTCGTCGCCGGGCGCGACGCGCACCAGGTGGCCACCGGTCTTCACCACCGCGGGCGTCGTCCACGACCCGACGTGCACCACCCGCGTGCCGTGGCGGGCGGCCTTGCGCAGCCGCAGGAAGACGATCGGCGACTCCTCCTCGGGCTCGAACGCCACGCACAGCACGGTGCGGGCGGCCTCGAGGTGGGCGTAGGAGACGTGGCCGGGGGCGACGCCCGCGACGTGGCCGGCGAGGAAGTCGAGCTCCTCGCCGGAGTGGACGCGGGCGCGCTGGTCGACGTCGTTGGTGCGCAGCGCCACGCGCGCGAACTTGCCATAGGCGTAGGCGTCCTCGACGGTCAGCCGGCCGCCGGGGAGCACGCCGACGCCGCGCTTCGGGTCGCCCTCGACCTCCACGCCGTCCTCACCGACGAGCACCCGCGCGGGTCCGCGCCCGTCGCGGGCGGCCAGGAGCAGCTCGGCGGCGCGCTCGAGCGCCTCGACCCACGAGACCGGGGCGAGCTCGCCGTCGTCACCGCGGACCATCGGCTGCAGCACGCGCTGCGGCGAGGTCGGGTAGCGGAAGGCGAACCGGCCCTTGTCGCAGAGCCACTCCTCGTTGACGGTCGGGTCCTCGCCGGCGAGCACGCGGGTGACCCCGCCGCGGCGCCAGTCGCGCCGGGTGGTGCAGCCCGAGGCGCAGTGCTCGCACTGGCCCGGCGTCGAGACCAGGTCGAACGGGCGGCTGCGGAATCGGTAGGACGCCGAGGTCAGCGCGCCGACCGGGCAGATCTGGATGGTGTTGCCGGAGAAGTAGGACTGGAAGTCCTCGCCCTCGCCC
>NZ_JBVPVA010000503.1:0-6862 GCF_055612215.1 Actinomycetospora sp.
CTGGTGTGGGCGACGGCGTTCGGCGTGACGGCGGTGTGGTGGTTCCGGCGGAAGGACATCACCTCATAGGTGCGCTGCGCGCTCGTGAGCACTAATCCGCCCTATGACACGGGAAAGTGCTCACGGGCGCGGACGCGCACCCACATAGGCCCCCTCCACCCGGAACCGCAACCCCGGGTCGGCGTACTGCTCGAGTGCGTGCGCGACCCACCCGACGGTGCGTGCCACCGCGAACACCGCCTCCCCGGCCTCGGCGCGCATCCCGTGGACGTGCTGGACCGCCGCCAGCGCGAGGTCGACGTTCGGGAAGACGCCCGGCCGCCCCGCCACCGCCGCCGTCAGCCGTTCGACGAGCGCCGCCGCGTCGGTCCCGGCGATCAGCTCCAGCAGCACCGCCGTCCGCGGGTCGCGCTCGCGGTAGATCGAGTGCCCGAAGCCGGGCAGCCGCTCCCCCGCGCGCAGCCGCTCGGCCACGGCCGCCTCCGGGTCCTCGAGCGCCTCGGCGAGGAAGCGGTACGCCGCCGTGCTCGCCGTCCCGTGCACCGGCCCGTCGAGCGCCCCCAGTCCCGCCGACACCACCGCGTACGGGTGCGCCCGCGCGCTCGCCGCCACCCGCGCGGCCATCGTCGACGCCGCCAGCCCGTGGTCGGCGAGCAGCACGAGAGCCGTGCGCAGCACCTCCGGCGGCTCCGGAGCCGTCGGGTCCCCGGCGAGCGCCGGCCACAGCCCACCCTCGCCCAGCGCCCCGACCATTCCCCGCCGGCACCGCATCGCCGTCGCGACGACGGCCGCGGGCTCGAGGTCGAACCGCCACGGGTCGAGCGCCGCGAGGGTGGCGACGGCGACCCGGAGCCGGTCGGTGGGGCGTGGTCGCCCCGGCATCCGGGCGACGAGGTCGCGGACCGGCCCGACGACGCCGTCGAGGTCCGGCTCCCCGAGCTCGGCGTCGAGCTCGCCCGTCCAGAGCAGGGCCGCGACGCGGTCCGGGGTCTCGGTCCGGGCGAGGTCGGCGACCCGGTGCCCGCGGAAGTACACCTCGTCGTCGGCGAGCAGCGTCAGCCGCGTCGTGATCGTCTCCGCGACGCCGGTGGGACGGCGGGCGGCACCCCGGGTCGCGACGAGCGCGTCCACCTCGGCGGCGTCGAACGTGCTGGGCCGCCCGCCCGTGCCGCGGGTGGAGGTGAGCAGGCCGCGGCTCACGTAGGCGTAGAGCGTCTCGGGCTTCACCCCGAGCCGGGCCGCGGCCTCGGCGGTCGTCAGGGTCGCCACGAGGTTGACCGTATCAAGATTGACTGCATTGATCGCGCAAGCGCATCGTCGGCGTCATGACCATCGACACCGTCCCCGCCGGACTGCGCGGGGTGGCCGTCAGCGACACCGCCATCGGCGACGTCCGGGGCGACGAGGGCTATTACCACTACCGGGGCCGTTCCGCGGTCGAGCTGGCCCGCACGCGGACCTTCGACGACGCCGCGGCGCTCGTCCTCGACGGCGAGCTGCCCGACGCGGCGGGGCTCGCGCGGTTCCGCGCCGAGCTCGCCGAGCGCCGGGAGCTGCCCGGGGCGGTGCACGCGATCCTGCCGACCCTCGCGGGCGCGGGCACCGACTTCGCCCCGCTCGCCGGGCTGCGCGCCGCGCTCGCCACGCTCGGGGCCGCCGACGGTCTCGCGCCGGTGTGGGGCGCGACCCCGCGGGCGCGCCGGGCCGACGCGCTGCGCGTCGTCGCGGCGACCCCGACGATCCTCGCGGCGCTGCACCGGCTGCGTCGGGGGCTCGAGCCCGTCGCACCCCGCGACGACCTGCACGGCGCCGCGGCGTGGCTGTACCTGCTCACCGGCGCCGAGCCCGACCCGGCCGCCGCGGCCGCCGTCGAACAGTACCTGGTGGCGACCATCGACCACGGGTACAACGCCTCGACGTTCACCGCCCGGGTCGCGGCCTCGGCCGGCACCGACGTGGCCTCCGCGGTCGTCGCCGCCCTCGGCACCTTCGCCGGCCCCCTGCACGGCGGCGCCCCCGACCGTGCCCTCGAGGCGGTCGACGAGATCGGCGCCCCGGAGCGCGTCGACGCCTACGTCCGCGCGAAGCTCGCCGCGGGCGACCGCGTCATGGGCTTCGGGCACGCGGTGTACCGCACCGTCGACCCGCGCGCGGTGCTGCTGCGCGACGTCGCCCGCGAGCTGCGCGACCGGCCCGGCGGCGAGATCGTCGCGCTCGCCGAGACCGTGCAGGAGCGCACCGAGGCGTTGCTCGCCGAGCACCGGCCGGGCCGCGACCTGCGGGTCAACGTGGAGTTCTGGGCCGGCGTCGTCATGCACCTCGCCGGGATCCCGCGGGAGATGTTCACGCCGACGTTCGCGGTCAGCCGCGTCGTCGGCTGGTGCGCGCACGTCCTGGAGCAGGCGGCGTCGTCGACGATCATCCGGCCGTCGGCGCGCTACGTGGGCCCGACGCCGTTCTGAGCGATGGGCACCATCGCTCGGTAGAGCCGCTCAGGAGTGCCCCTCGCCGGAACGCCCGGCCGGCGTCCGTTCTGAGCGATGGGCACCATCGGTCGGTAGAGCCGCTCAGGGGCGCCCCTCGCCGGAACTCAGCCCCGCACCCCCGACGCTCGATGCGGTCGATCCCTGCCCGATCTCGGGCAGGAAACTGGCCTGAATCGACGAAGGCGGGCAGGCTCGTCGTCATGGACCCGGAACTCGTCCGCCACGTGGCGGCGTCGACGGGTCTGTCCGGGCCGGTCGCCGCACGCGTGGTGGCCGACGTCGTCGCCTACTTCTCGGAGACCACCGAGGAGTTCGTCCGGCGACGGCACCGGGAGCTGCAGTCCCGCGACCGGCGCAACGCCGAGATCTGGGCGGTGATCGCGTCCGAGCTCGCGGCGCGGCCCGTGCGGTCCGGCGAGGTCAGCGAACGGCAGCTGCGACGCATCGTCTACGGATAGGGGCAGCCTGTGTGCGGCATCGTGGGGTACGTCGGGACCCGACCGGCGTCGAGGATCCTGGTCGAGGGGCTCGCCCGCCTGGAGTACCGCGGGTACGACTCGGCCGGCATCGCCGTCGCCCACCGCAAGACCCTGCGCACGACGAAGGCCGTCGGGCGCGTCGACGACCTGCGGGCCGCGATCGGTGACGACCCCGGTCCCGGCAAGGTCGGGATCGCCCACACCCGCTGGGCCACCCATGGCGAGCCGAGCGAGCGCAACGCCCACCCGCACACCGACGCCGCGGGCCGGATCGCGGTGGTGCACAACGGCATCGTCGAGAACGCCGAGGAGCTGCGCGCGAAGCTGATCGCCGACGGGGTGGTGTTCGCCAGCGACACCGACACCGAGGTCCTGCCGCACCTGATCGCGAAGGCCTCGGCCGACGACGAGTCGCGCTCGCTCGAGGAGGCGGTCCGGGAGGCGCTGCGCGTGGTGGAGGGGACCTACGGGCTCGTCGTGCTCGACGCGCGCCGTCCCGACGAGCTCGTCGTCGCCCGCAACGGTAGCCCGATCGTGCTGGGGCTCGGCGACGGCGAGATGTTCGTGGCCTCCGACGTGGCGGCCCTCGTCCGGCACACCCGCCAGGTGGTGTTCCTCGCCGACGGCGAGCTCGCGACGATCACCGCGACGGGCTACGAGGGCTCCCGGCTGAGCCCGCCGACCACCGTCGACGTCGACGACGACGCCTACGACCTGGACGGCCACCCGGACTTCCTGTCCAAGGAGATCCACGAACAGCCGGCCGCCCTGCACCGCGTGCTGGCCGGCCGACTCGACGCCCGGTTCGCGACGGCGCGCCTGGACGGGCTGCGGCTCGACCCGCGCGAACTGCGGGGGATCCGTCGCGTCACGTTCCTCGGCTGCGGATCCGCGCTGTACGCCGGACAGATGGGGGCGGCCCTCGTCGAGGAGCTCGCCCGCGTGCCCGCCGATGCCGAGCAGGCCAGCGAGTTCCGCTACCGCAACCCGCTGGTCGACCCGGACACGCTCTACGTCGCGGTGAGCCAGTCCGGCGAGACCATCGACACCCTCGCCGCGGTGGAGGAGCTGCAACGTAAGGGCGGCCGCGTCGTCGGGTGCGTCAACGTCATCGGCTCGGCGATCGCGCGCCAGTGCGGGGCGGGCATGTTCATCCACGCCGGCCCCGAGGTCTCGGTGGCCTCGACGAAGGCGTTCAGCTCGATGACGACGTCGTTCGCGCTGCTCGCGCTGCTGCTCGGGCGGGTGCGCGACCTGTCCTCGGCGCACGGCACCCGGCTCGTCGAGGGCCTGCGGCGGCTGCCCGAGGCGGTGGAGCAGGCCCTGGCGGGCGAGGCCGAGGTGGCGGCGGTGGCGCGGAAGTACGCCGACGCGCGCTCGATGTTCTACCTCGGCCGGGTGCGGGGGTCGGCGGTCGCGCGGGAGGGCGCGCAGAAGCTCAAGGAGATCTCCTACGTGCACGCCGAGGCCTACGCGGCCGCCGAGCTCAAGCACGGCCCGCTCGCGCTCGTGGACGCGACGATGCCCTGCATCGTCGTGGTCCCCGACGACGAGCTGGTCAGCAAGAACGTCTCGACGATCGAGCAGATCAAGGCCCGCGGCGGCCCGGTGATCGCGGTGACGAACGCCGACCTGCCCGACGGGCTCGCCGACGCCGTCCTACGCGTGCCGCGCCTCGAGCCCGAGCTCGACCCGATCCTGCTCGGCGTCCCGCTCCAGCTGCTCGCCTACCACTGCGCCGCGGCGCTGGGCCGCGACATCGACAAGCCGCGGAACCTCGCGAAGTCGGTGACGGTCGAGTAGGTGCGCTGCGCGCTCGTGAGCACTTTTCCGTCCTATGACACGGGAAAGTGCTCACGAGCCGGAGGCACCTACCTCGAGCGTCACCACCGACCCGTGTGCGTCCACGACGACCTCCGCACCGCCCGGCACCGCGCCGGCGACGATCCGCCGCGCGATCGGCCGCTCCACCTCACGCGCCACGACCTGGCGCAGCCCGCGCGCCCCGGCCTTCGGGTCGGCCCGCCCGGCGAGCACCGCGAGGGCCTCGGGGGTCACCCGCAGCGTCACGTCCCGGGCCGCCAGCCGCTCCCGGGTCGAGGTCAGCAGCAGGTCGACGACCTGGACGAGCCGCTCCCCCGACAGCGGCCGGAACAGCACGACGTCGTCGATGCGGCCCAGCAGCTCCGGGCGCAGCGAGCGCCGCAGCACCGTCATCACCGGCTCCCGCGCCGCCTCGACGTCGTCGCCGGCGACCTTGAGCTCCGCCGCCGCGAGGTTCGACGTCATGATCACGACGGTGTCGGTGAACGACGTCGTCCGCCCGTGCGTGTCGGTGAGCCGCCCCGCGTCGAGGATGCCGAGCAGCACGGCCACCACGTCGGCGTGTGCCTTCTCGATCTCGTCGAAGAGCACCACGCTCGACGGCCGGCGCCGCACCGCCTCGGTGAGCTCGCCCGGCCGGTCGTGCCCGACGTACCCGGGCGGCGCCCCGGTCAGCCGCGAGACGGTGTGCGCCTCGGCGAACTCGGCCATGTCGAACCGGATCAGCCCGTTCTCCGACCCGTGCAGGGAGGCCGCCAGCGCCCGCGCGAGCTCGGTCTTCCCGACGCCCGTCGGGCCCACGAACAGCAGCGACGCGACCGGGCGGTTCGGGTCGGCGAGGCCCGCCCGCCCGGTGAGGACCGCGTCGACGACCGTCGCCACCGCCGGGTCCTGCCCGACGACCCGCGCGCGCACCCGCACGTCGAGGTCCAGCAGGCGGGCGCGGTCGTCATCGGTGAGGTCGGCGACGGGCAGGCCGGTCGTGTCCGCCACGACCTGCGCGACGTCGTTCGGCGTCACGGTCGGGCGGTCGGTGCCGCCCAGCTCCGAGCTGCGGGTCCGCACCCGCGCGGCCGCGCGGTCGAGGGCGTCGAGGGCCTTGTCGGGCAGCCGGCGGTCGTGCACGTGCTTCGTCGTCAGCTCGACGGCGGCCCGCCGGGTCGCGGGCGGCAGCACGACGCGGTGGTGGGCCTCGTACCGGGCCACGGTCCCGTCGAGGACGGCGAGCGCCTGCTCGGGCGTCGGCTCCTCGACGGTGATCGTCGCGAGCCGCCGGGCGAGCGCGGCGTCGGGCTCGACGTGCCGGCGGTACTCCGCGGTCGTCGTCGCGCCGATCAGCCGCAGCTCGCCGCGGGCCAGCGCGGGCTTGAGCATCGACGCCGCGTCCATCGTGCCCTCGTGGCCCGCGCCCGCCCCGACGATCATGTGGAGCTCGTCGACGAACAGCACGACGTCGGGGTGGGAGGCCTCGCGGAGCACCCCGCTCAGCCGCTCCTCGAACTCGCCGCGGTACTTCGTCCCCGCGACCATCCCGCCCAGGTCGACCGACACGATCCGCACGCCCACGAGCGCCTCCGGGACGCGGCCCTCGACGACGCGGGACGCGATGCCCTCCACGACCGCGGTCTTCCCGACGCCGGGCTCGCCCAGCAGCACGGGGTTGTTCTTGGTGCGCCGGGCCAGCACCTCCACGACCTGCGCGATCTCGGTGTCCCGCCCGATCACCGGGTCGAGCCGCCCGGCGCGGGCGTCCGCGGTGAGGTCGTGGCCGTGGCGGTCGAGGGTGGGGGTGCGCCGCGGCGGGCGGGACGGTCCGGGTCCCGACGACGGGTCGGTGCGGGTCGTGCCGTCCGCGCGCGGGCCCGGCTCGCGGCGGTCGTCGCGGCGCTGGTCCTCGCGGTCGTCGTCGCGGCCGGGATCACCGAACAGCAGCCCGAGGTCGAGGTCGACGAGCCGGCCCACGAGCCCCTCGAGCAGTGAGTCCGCGGGACGGCCGCGGTCCTCGTCGTGGGAGTCGGGCACGGAGACCTCCTGGAGGGGAACGGATGTTCCTCCAGGGTGCCCGTCCGCGGC
>NZ_JBVPVA010000069.1:0-2236 GCF_055612215.1 Actinomycetospora sp.
CTGCTGGTCGGGCCGCCGGCCGGCGCGGCGGCCCTCGCGCTGGTCGAGGGCACACCCGTCGGGTTGCTCAACCTCGTCGTGGTGCGCGACCGACAGGTCGAGGCCAGCCTCCTCGTGGCCGACGCGTGGCAGCACCGGCACGTCGCCACCAGCCTGCTCACCATCGAGCTCGGCCGGTCGCGCTGGGTCGGCTGGACGGTGTGCGCCACCGTGGAGCCCGGCAACCGCCCCGTCCGACAGCTCCTGGCTCGTCAGCGGCTCGGGACGTGTCGCCTGGTGGGTCGTGACCCCTCGGCGTGGGACTACGCCCTCCACCTCGGCGACGGTGCCGAGCCTCGAGGGCGGTGACCCTCGTGCGCTCAGTCCAGCCAGACCTCGAGGTCCGGGTGGGCGGCGAGGCGTTCCCCGCTCGCGAGGGCCTCGGCGAAGGCGACCTCGCCGAGCTGCTCCCGCAGCGTCGCGAGCCGTTCGGTGCTCCCGGGGTGGCGGGGCCAGGCGCGGCCGAGGCGCGTGTGCATGGCCCGGGCGGCGCCGTAACACCGGGCGGCCTCGAGGGGCTGGTGGGCGTTGAGGTGGTGCCCGGCCCGCTGCTCGAGGGTGTCGCCGTGGTCCCGGGCACCCATCCGCCGCTGGATGCGCAGGGTCTCGCTCGTCCACCGCAGCCCCGCAGGTGGGTCGGGCTCGAGGAGGGCGGCCACGGCGTGGGTGACGGCGACCAGGAGCGCGACGAGGTCGTTGCCCACCCGGGCGTTGTCCTCGCCGACCGCGTCGGCCGCCTCCCGCGCGGAGCCGGGCCCGTCGAGGAAGAGGCCGGTCGCCGCGTACACGGCCCGCGCGACGAGCGCGACGTGCGGGTCCGCGAGGGTCTCGCCGAGCGTGCGGGTGGCGTCGGCGAGGCGGCGGGCCAGGGCGTAGTCGTCGCCGACCCACGCCCCGGCCGCCGCGGCGAGGAGGACCTCGGCGGCGTCGGACCGCCGGCCGGGCGGGCCGCCGCGCAGGGCGTCGAGGCCGGCCTCGAGACCCGGCCGGGCGCTGGTCATGTCCTGGTTGAGCGCGAGCCACGTGCTGTGGGCGGTGCTCGTGCAGGCGGCGACGAAGGGGTCGACGGCGCCGGCGCGGGCGATCTCGGCGGCCCGGGGGAGCCAGTGCGCCGCGTCCGCACTGCGCTCGCGCTGGTACCAGTAGACGACGAGGCGGGTGACGGCCACGAGGCCCTCCTCGCTCCCGCGCGCCGGGCCGTCCGCGGAGGTGGGCAGCGCATCGGACAGGACCGCGGCCACGGTGCCCCAGTGCTCGTCGAGCCACTGGTACCAGTGCGCCTGCCCGGGGCGGCCCGTGCAGGGCCCGGAGGCGATCACGTCGAACACCCAGCGGTCGCGGGCCGCCCGGACCCGACGTTCCTCCTGCGTGTCGAGGTGCAGGGCCTCGTCGGCGTGCGCGCGCAGCGGCGTGAGCTGGTGGAAGCGGGTGTGGTCCCGTGCGTCCGCGGGAGGCGTGGACCTGAGCAGGGAGCGACGCACGAGGCCGGCCAGCAGGTCGGGGATCCGGTCGCTGCCCAGCGGCGGGATGGCGCAGACGGCGGTGGCGGCCTCGAGGGTGAACTCCCCGGGGAGGACCGCGAGGCGGCGGTGGACGATCCGCTCGTCGGCGGTGGCGAGGTGGTGGTTGTCCTCGATGGCGGCCCGCAGGTTGGCGTGACGCGTCTCTGCGCGGGTGGGGTCGCCGAGGGCGATCGGGTGCGCGCGCAGCATGTCCGCGACCTCGGGGAGGGAGTACACCCGGGCGCGCGCGGCGGCGAGCTCGAGCGCGAGGGGGAGCCCGCCGGTGAGCCGGCACGTCTCGGCGACGGCCCGGCGGTGGTCCTCGGTCATCGTGGCGGGGTCGGGGGCCGGTGCGAGGCGGGCCAGGAACAGCGCGGCCGCGGGACTCGCGGCGAGGTCGCGCGCCCGGTCTCCCTCGGGGACCGCCAGCGGGGCGACCTCCCGGACGTGCTCGCCCTCGACGTCGAGGGGCTCCCGGCTGGTGCTGAGCACGGTGAGCGCCGGGTCGCCCGCGAGGAGCTCGTCGAGGAGGACGGCCACCGCCGCCCCCAGGTGCTCGCAGTTGTCGAGCACGAGGAGGACCGGCCGGAGGCGGCTGAACGCGGCCAGGGCATCGACCGTCCGCGTCCCGGGGACGACCTCGACCCCGGCCGCGGCGGCGACGTGGCCGGCGACCCGGGCGGGTTCGTCGATCG
>NZ_JBVPVA010000705.1:0-7304 GCF_055612215.1 Actinomycetospora sp.
CGAACTCGTGCGACCAGTCGCGGTCGTCGGCGCCGGCCGCACCGTCGGCCGGGCCGAGCGCCGGCGGGGTCCGGGTGAGGGTGACCTCGGAGGGGCGGCCCGCGCCGACCTCGATCTCGCTGGCCACGGGGGCGTAGCCGCTGGCGGTGATCGTGTAGGTGCCGGGGGCGACCTCGGGGAAGGTGAACGTCCCGTCGTCGCCGGTCACGGCCGCGCCGACGACGTTGCCGTCGGACCCGACGAGCGTCGCCAGGGCCTCGCCCACCGGGCGGCCGCCCGAGGCGGAGCGCACGACGCCGGTGAGGCGCAGCTGGGTGGCCAGCGCGATGTCCCGCGTGACGACGCCGTCGGAGGGGATCTGGACGGTCTCGGCGACCGGCGTGACGTCCGGGGCGGCCGCGGTGAGGGTGTAGGAGCCCTCGTCGAGGTCGGCGAAGCGGTACGCGCCCTGCGCGTCCGAGCGGGCGACGGCGACGACCGTCCCGCGCACGTCGGTGAGGGTGAGGACGACGTCGGGCGTGCCGGCGAGGCCGTGCTCGTGCCCGGTCCCGACGGTGCCCTCCAGGCTCGCGCCGCCGCCGGCGAGCGCGACGTCGTGGCGCATCGGGCGGTCGGACACCGCGACGAGGGAGGCCTTCGGCTGGTGCGTCGAGGAGGCACAGATGACCAGGTAGGTGCCGCCGGTCGACGGAGCGAGCTGGTAGTGGCCCCCGTCGTCGGCCACCGCGCGGTCCAGCTGGTCGCCGGCGAGGTCGCAGAGGGTCAGCGCCGCCCCGGGCAGGGGAGCACCGTCCCCCCGCGTCACCCGACCGAAGATCATGATCGGCTGCTGTCCGTCCACCGTTCCTCCGCTGTGCTCGTGGGTCGGTCGCGTCCCGACCCGGTGGCGCCACGCCGTGGCGCGCACCCGCCGCTCCCACCGGTGCGACGGCCGGGCGGGCCGCCCGTGACCCGGTCGCGCCGAGGATGCCCCGGACGGTGACGGCGCGGCCCCGGGCCGGTCACGTCCCGCCCGGGAACCACTGTGCTCGCCCACGCACGCGGCGGCCACCCGGTGCGCCCGGACCACCCTGCCATTTCACTTGAATAGTACAAGCATTTTGCCGCCGAGGCCCCGGCGGGTGGGCGGGAGCACCCGGTCCGGGCACCGCCCGGACCGCCTCCGCCTGGCGTGGTGCCGACCGCCGGGGGACGCTGACCGACATGGCTGCCGCGCCGACCGAGTCCCGCACCCCCGACCGCTCCGACGCGCCGCCGGAGGCCGACCGCTCCGCACCCGCGCCGGAGCAGGCCGGCGTCTCCGACCACGCCGGCGCCACGACGTCCCCGTTCGAGGACCTGCCCCGCCCGCACCTCGCGCTCGAGCCCGACGGGCCCCACCTCGCGGACTTCTACAGCTACCTCGACCTGCTCACCGAGCCCGAGCGCGAGCACCTGCGCCGGCTGCGGGCCTACCTCGCGAGCGACGTCGCCCCGGTCGTCGACGAGGCGTGGGCGAACGACGCCTTCCCCGACCAGCTCATCCAGGGCTTCGCGGGCCTCGACCTCGCCGGCCTGCCCTACGGGCTCTCGGGCTGGTCCGACGAGCCCGCCCGCCGGGTGTTCATGGGCTTCGTCCACGCCGAGATCGCCCGCATCGACGCCTCGACGAACAGCTTCTTCGGCGTGCACTCGGGCCTGGCGATGGGCTCGATCGACGCGTGCGGCACCCCGGAGCAGCGGGAGCGCTGGCTGCCGCCCATGGCGCGGATGGAGACGATCGGCGCGTTCGGGCTGACCGAGCCGCACGGGGGCTCCGACGTCGCCGGCGGCATGGAGACCACTGCGCGCCGCGAGGGCGACGGATGGGTCATCGACGGGCACAAGCGCTGGATCGGCAACGGCACGTTCGCCGACGTCATCGTCATCTGGGCCCGCGACGTCTCCGAGGGGGCCGACGGCAAGGCGGTGCGCGGCTTCGTCGTCCCGCGCGAGACCGAGGGCCTGACCACCGCGAAGATCGAGGGCAAGACCTCGCTGCGGATCACCCAGAACGCCGACATCACCCTCGACGGGGTCCGGGTGCCCGACGAGAACCGGCTCTCCGGGGGCAAGGGCACCTTCGCCGACGCCGGGGCGGTGCTGCGCCGCACGCGCGGCAACGCCTCCTGGGCCTGCACCGGGGTGCAGATGGCGTCCTACGAGCTGGCGCTGTCCTACGCCCAGGAGCGCGAGCAGTTCGGCCGCCCGATCGCGGGGTTCCAGATGATCCAGGACGCCCTCGTGCAGATGCTCGGGAACACCACGGCCTCGCTCGGCATGGCGGCACGCAACGCGCAGCTCATCGACGACGGCGGCGGGTCGGACGCGCACTCGGCGCTGGCGAAGCAGTTCTGCGCCGACCGGATGCGCGAGACGGTCGCCCTGGGCCGTCAGGTCGTCGGCGGGAACGGCATCATCGTCGGCAACGGCATCGCGCGGTACTTCGCCGACGCCGAGGCGCTCTACTCCTACGAGGGCACCCGCGAGATGAACACGCTGATCGTGGGGAAGGCCGTCACGGGGCACAGCGCGTTCGTCCGATGACCCGTGCGTGCGCCTCCGTGCCCGAGCACGGACAAGCACGCACGAGCCGAAGGCCAAGGGAGGCACGGGTGCCGCAGCGGGTGGTGATCGTCGGCGGCGGGTTCGCCGGACTCGCGGTCGCGCGACGGCTCGAGCGCCGGCTGCCCGCCGCCGACGTGCGCCTGGTCAGCCCCGACGACTACGTGCTCTACCTCCCGTTGCTGCCGCAGGTGGCCGCGGGCCTGCTCCCGCCGGTGGCGGTGGCGACGTCGCTGACCCGGCGGCTGCGCCGCACGACCTTCGTGCCGGGCCGCGTGGTCGGCGTCGACCTCGACCGGCGGCGGGTCGTGACGACCAGCATCACCGGCCGCCGCGAGATCCTCGACTACGACCGCCTCGTCCTCGCCCCGGGCAGCATCAGCGCGACGATGGACATCCCGGGGCTGCGCGAGTACGGGCGCGGGATGAAGACGCTGGCCGAGGCACAGTTCCTGCGCGACCACGTCCTGGGCCAGCTCGAGGTGGCGAACGCGAGCGACGATCCCGAGGAGCGGGCGCGCCGCTGCCGGTTCGTCGTGGTCGGGGGCGGCTACGCCGGCGTCGAGACCGCCGCGAACCTCCAGCTGATGACCTCGGACCTCGCCCGGCGCTTCCGCCGGCTCGACCCGTCGCTCGTGCAGTGGCACCTGGTCCAGCACGGCGCCCAGCTCATGCCCGAGCTCGGGGCGCGGCTGGGGGAGGACACCCGCCGGGTCCTGGAACGCCGCGGGGTCCACGTCGACCTGCGCACCAGCCTCACCGCCGTCGACGACGGCTCGGTCACGCTCTCCGACGGCCGCCGGCTCGCGACGGAGACGCTCGTGTGGACGGCCGGGGTGGCGCCGAACCCGCTGGTGTCCCGGCTCGGGACGGACACCGTGAAGGGACGGCTGGTGGTCGGCGCCGACCTCGCCGTCCCCGGCCACCCCGAGGTGTTCGCGCTGGGCGACGCCGCCGCGGTCCCGGACCTGGCCACCGGCGGCGGGGCGGTCTGCCCGCCGACCGCACAGCACGCCACCCGGCAGGCCCCGATCGCGGCGGACAACGTCGTCGCGAGCCTGCAGGGACGGTCGCTGCGGCCCTACCGGCACCACGACCTCGGCCTCGTCGTCGACCTCGGCGGGCCCGACGCGGTGGCCAAGCCGCTGCGGGTGGACCTCACCGGGTGGCCCGCCCAGGTCGTGACCCGCGGCTACCACCTCGCGGCGATGGGGGCGCCGGCCGCGATGGCCCGCGTGGCCGGGAACTGGGCGCTGCACGCGGCGGCCGGCAGCTCCCCGGTCCGGCTCGGGTTCCTCACGAGCTCCTCCGGCCGGCTGGCCGAGTTCGAGCACACCGACGACTACCTCACCCCGGAGCAGGCCTGCCGGGCGGCCGAAGAGGGCGACGATCCGGTGCCCGGCGCCGCCGCGGGCGTCCCGACGACGTCGGGTTGACGGCACACCGGCTCAGCTGACCAGGACGGCGCTCGCGACGACCGCGAGCACCACCACCGAGACGCCCAGCACCGGCACGGCGCGGGTCGCGGCCACCGGGTGGGGCAGCGGCGTGTGGCGCAGCACCCGCGTCCGGTACACCCCGTAGGCCGCGGTCGCGAGGGCGACGAGCAGGGCCATCACGGCAGGCACCAGGCCGAGCGAGGGACCGGCGTGGGAGAGCTCGCGGACGGCGAGCAGGGCGGCGTTCGCGCCGACGGCGAGCGAGGTCCGGCTCCAGGCCAGCCCGGTGCGCTCGGCCTGCAGGCCCGCGTTTGACGGGCCGGCGGGGCCGCTCACGCCTCGCCCCGCAGGACCACGAGCACGAGCCCGAAGAGCGCGAGGACGACGAGTCCCGTCCCGAGCACCCACGGCAGGCGCTGGGGCGGCAGCGGACGGGCGTGCCGGATCGCGGTCTCCACCGCGCGCCACCGCAGCACGCCGGCCGCGGCGGACACGACGGCGAGGACGGCCAGCAGCCCGCCGATGACCCCCCGGGCGCCGGGCACCGGGAACGCGGGCACCAGCTGGACGACGGCGACCCCCGCCGCGAGCAGCGAGAGCGAGGTGCGCAGCCAGGCGAGGAAGGTCCGCTCGTTGGCCAGCGTGAACCGGTAGTCGGGCTCGCGGTCGGCGTGGTCGCGGTCGTCGTCCGGACCGGCCTCGTCGCGGTCCGGGGGCGCGCCGCCGGGCGGGCTCATCCGCGCTGCCTCCTCGTCTGCCGGGTCTCGCCGGGGGGCACAGCATCGCGGGCGGCGGGGGTGCGCGCACCCCCGGCCCGGACGGCCGTACGGTCGACGGCGACGGGCAGGTGGGCGAGGAGGCGACAGGGTGGGGCGGTCGGGCGCATGAGACCCCCCGCGCCGGGCCCGCCGCTGGAGGCCCACCCGGTCATCGCGGTCCTGCTGGCCCTCGGCTCGGCGTTCCTGTACGCGCTGGCCGCCGCGCTCCAGCGCCTCGCCGCCTCCCGCGCGGCGCACGAGGGCACCCACCCCCGCGACGGCCGCGAGTTCTTCGGCGCCCTGGCGCGGATGCCGCTGTGGTGGAGCGGCCTCGCCTCGATGGCCTGCGGCGCCGGGGTGCACGTGGTCGCGCTCGGCCTGGGCTCGGTGACGCTCGTGCAGCCGGTCGGCGTGCTGGCGCTGGTCCTCGCGCTGCCGCTGGACGCCCGCCTCGAGCGCCGCACCATCCGCGGTGCCGAGTGGGCGTCGGCGGCGGTGCTCGTCGCCGGGCTCGCCGGGCTGCTCGCGCTCGCGCCGCACCACGGCGAGCCCCGCCCGGCCGGGTCGGGCGGGCTCGTGGGCACCGCGGTCGCCGCCGCCGTCGTGCTCGTGACCGTCGTCCTGGCCGGCAACCGGCTGGGCTGGCGGGCCCGCGCGGTGTCGCGGGCCGCCGGCGCGGGCCTGTGCGCCGGCGTGACCTCCGGGCTGGTGCGCCCGGTGCTGCACGGCCTGCACCGCGGCCCGCTGGAGGCCGGCGTCGTCGTCGCCGGCATCACCGTGCTGGTGCTGCCCGTGATCGGGGTGCTGCTGCTGCAGACCGCCTACCGCGACGGCGGGCTCGACGCCGGGCTCGCGACGCAGACCACCGTCGACCCGGTGGTCGCCGGCGTCATCGGCATCGTCGTGCTCGACGAGCGCTTCGGGGGCGGGGTGGTCGGCGCGGGGCTGGCGGTGGTCTGCGCCGTCGTCACCGTCGTGGGGCTGGTCGCGCTGATCCGCGCCGGGCCCACACCCGCACACCCGGGTCTGTAGCCGGCCGCGTCAGCGCCCGTGCAGCCGCAGCCGGGCCCAGGAGTTGTTGACGTAGCCCTTCGGGTTCCACACCGACGCGGGGTCGGCCGGCTGCAGGGCGGCCGAGGAGTCCCACGCCCGGGCGAGGATCTCCTGGGCACCCGGCCGGACGTCCACCGTCGCCGACCAGTGCCGCCACGCCCACGGGCTCGCCGGCTCGCCGAGCTCGGCCTGGATCCAGCGCGCCCCGCCGTCGTCGGAGACGTCCACCCGCACCACGGTGCGGTCGCCGCCGGCGAACGCGTAGCCGGAGACCCGCGTGGGTCCGGCCGGGACCTCCGCGCCGTCGTCGGGGGCGAGGAAGTCGGAGTTCACCGCGACCAGCCCCAGCGGCACACCGTCGCCGGGACCCGTGGTCGCGGGATCGACGTCGGGCGGCAGGAGGCGGTAGGTCGAGGCCTGGAAGAAGTTCTCCGACGGGCCGTCGGCCACGGTCACGCGCTGTACCCACTTGACGCTTCGAGCGCCGATGTAGCCCGGGACCACGACGCGCACCGGGGCACCGTGCACCGGCGCGAGCGGCTCGCCGTTCATCGCCCAGGCGAGCAGGACCTCGGGCATCCGGGCCTTGCGCAGCGGGATCGAGCCGCCGAACTCCTGCGGCGGCGTGGCCTGCTCGCTGACGTCCGTGCCCAGGAACGCGACGTCGGTGGCCGCCGGGTCCGCGCCGGCGTCGTCGAGGACATCGGCCAGGCGCACCCCGGTCCAGCGCGCGGTGGCGGTCGCGGTCGGTCCCCAGGGCGCCTCGCCGGGGATGTCGCGCACCTCGACGAGCCCGGCGCGCCGGTTGCCCGCGCACTGCAGCGTCGCGGTCTCGGAGTGCACCGCGAAGCGGTCCCGCAGGCCGGCGAGCGTCCACGACGACGGCCGCGCGACCAACCCGTCGACGGTGAGCCGCCACGCCGCCGCGTCGGCCGCGGGCACGGGTCCGTGATTGCGGCAGTAGAACGCCTCCAGCGGGGTGAGCATCCGGTCGGCGAGCGCGGCCCGCGGCGGTTCGGCGTTGAACGGCTCCGTCCCGTGGACGGTCATGTCCCGCCGCTTGCCGTAGATGGCGGCCTCCCGTGACACAGGGTTGTCGGTTGGGTCACAGTGTTCGTCCGATGGCGTGGAGTCGAGGTTCCCCCGGTCGTGCCGGGCCGTCGCAGCGTCGTCCCCCTGCCCGCGGTCGGCGGCGTTTTCCCTGCTCAGCGCGTCGACAAACCCCTCGTCGGAGTGGTCAGGGGCGAGCGGGTGGCCCTCGGTGGGCGTCGTAGGGTCTGCGGCCATGACCCAGACGCCGATCTACGACGAAGTCCGGCGTGTCTTCGGCCGCGCCGACCGGAACCTGCCACGGCGTTCCTTCCGCGACGACGACGGTGCGGCGCCCGAGCGCGGGTCCCGGCCGGTCATGCTGCGGGGCTCGGGCGGTCGTCATCGACGCTCCGGGGACTGAGGGCGGACCCGGGCCGGA
>NZ_JBVPVA010000712.1:0-2730 GCF_055612215.1 Actinomycetospora sp.
GGAGGACCGATGCCCGACCTCGAGCAGCGACACCCCCGATCGACCGCGCCGGGCGCATCCCGCACGCTGGTCGTGGGTCTGCTCGCCGATCCCGACACCCCGTCCGAGATCGCGACGAGGCTGGTCGACGAGCTCCCGACCCTGCTCGATGAACGCGTCGAGACCGACATCGTCTGGGACGTCCGGACGATGACCCACCCGGTGACCGCCTCCGTCCAGGACCCCGATCAGGTCCTCGAGGCGGTCGCCCGGCAGGCCGAGGAGGCCGGGTGGGACATCGGGATCTACCTCACCGACCTCCCCGTCCAGCACGACGACCACCCGATCCTGGTCGACATCGACCACGACCGTCGCGTCGCGGGCCTCTCGCTGCCCGGCTTCGGCCCGTTCCTGCAGCACCAGAAGGTGCGCAACGCGGTCGTCCGCGTCATCGCCGAACTCGACGGGATCGCCGACGCGGGCCTCGACCACGGGCAGCACCACCCGAGCCGCCTCGGGCGCGCGGCGGCGAGGTACCTCCAGCCGGTCCGCGCCGTGCGGCCCCGCAAGGGCCGCCACACGCGGCGCTACGTGACGACCCCGCGCCGGGGCCGGGCCCGGCTGTTGGCCGGGATGGTGCGCACCAACGAGCCCTGGCGCCTCCTCCTCGGCATGCGCACCGCGCTCGCCGCCGTGCTGGGGACCAGCGCCTACCTGACCATCAACTCGACGATCTGGCTGCTCGCCACACGGCTCGGAGCGGGCAAGCTGATCCTGACCACCGTGGCGTCCGTGGCCCTGATGGTGGTCTGGATCATCAGTGCCCACCACCTCTGGGAACGGGCCGACGACGCGGACGAGCGCGAGGAGACCTTCCTCTTCAACGCCTCCACCGTGCTGACCCTGAGCATCGGCGTGCTGACCATGTTCGCCGCGGTGTACGTGGCCACCCTGCTCGGGTCGCTGTTCTTCCTCGACGCGTCGGTGTTCGCCTCCACCCTGGGCCGTGTTCCCACGCTCGGTGACCACCTCGCGCTCGCCTGGCTGGCCACGGGTCTGGCCACCGTCGCCGGGGCGCTGGGGTCCGGGCTCGACAGCGAGGCCGCGGTCCGCCGCGCCGCCTACGGCTACCGCGAGCGGCAGCGCCGCGACGAGATCGGCGAGGACGATGACACCGACGACGGGTCGTCGAGCGACGGATCGTCGTCGGGGTCGTCGTCCTGACCGCGCCCGCCGTGGGCCGTCACCGACCGCCCGTCGCCGGTCGCACGGCCTGTGGCTGCTCGACCGCGTCGCCGCGGCGGGCCGTCGCGGCGACCGCGCGGGCCCGTTCGGCGTCCCGCTGCTCGTCCTGCAGCCTCACGTACCCGTCGTCGTCGCCCCCGACGGGCTTCGCCGCTCCGTCCAGGGCCTCCCCGAGGATGCGGATCGGTGTGGGCAGCCGGCTGTGGGTCAGCATCGCGAGGAACGGGACCGCGGCGATGAACACGGCCAGGGGCGGATCGACCATCCCGAGGGCGACGGCCGCGCCGACACCCCCGAAATAGCCGAGCGAGCGCGGGACGTCGATGAGCACCGGCCCGACCTGGATCTCGTAGACCTCGTCCGATTCGTCCGACACATCCGTCTCCGTCACGGGGTGAGGACCACCTTCTCGCACCCGTCGGCCTTCTCCACGAAGGTCCGGTAGCCGATGGGGGCGTCGTCGAGCGACAGCCGGTGGGTGATGACGAAGGAGGGATCGATGTCGCCGTTGCGGACGTGCTCGAGGAGCTTCGGCATGTACCGGTGGACATGGCACTGCCCGGCGCGCATCGTGAGGTAGCGGTTCATGAACGACCCCATCGGGAACTTGTCGGTGAACCCGCCGTACACCCCGATCACCGACACGATGCCCCCGTTGGCGCAGCTCATGATGGCTTCACGCAGCGCATGCGGCCGTTCGGTCTCCAGACCCACGGCCTGTTTGGTGCGGTCGTAGGCGTGGAGCGCCCCGGCCGAGTGGTGCGCCTCCATCCCCACCGCGTCGATGCACTTGTCGGGGCCGCGTCCCCCGGTCATCTCCTTCAGCGCCTCCGGGACCGACACCTGTTCGTAGTCCAGCGTCTCGGCGCCGGTCTCCTGCGCCATCCGCAGCCGATAATCGATGCGGTCGATCGCGATGACCCGCTCTGCTCCGCGCAGGAAGCAGCTCGCGATGGCGAACTGGCCCACGGGGCCGGCGCCCCACACCGCCACGACGTCGCCGGGGCCGACCTCGGCCATGTCGGCGCCCATGTACCCGGTCGGGAAGATGTCCGACAGGAACAGGACCTTCTCGTCGGGGAGGTCGGACTCCACCTTGAGCGCCCCGAAGTCGGCGAACGGGACCCGGGCGTACTCGGCCTGCCCGCCGGGGTAGCCGCCGAGCATGTGGGAGTAGCCGAAGAGCGCGGCCGGCGAGTGGCCCATGAGCTTCTCGGCGATGCCGGCGTTGGGGTTGGAGTTCTCGCACAGCGCGGTCATCCCGCGCTCGCACGCCCCGCACACGCCACACGAGATGGGGAACGGGACCACGACGCGGTCCCCGACGGCCAGGCCGTCCACTCCGGCGCCGACCTCGACGACCTCGCCCATGAACTCGTGGCCGAGGATGTCGCCCTCGCGCATCGTCGGGATGAACCCGTTGTACAGGTGCAGGTCCGAGCCGCAGATCGCGGTCGAGCTGATCTTCACGATGGCGTCGCGCCGGTTGAGGATCTTCGGGTCGGG
>NZ_JBVPVA010000774.1:0-3650 GCF_055612215.1 Actinomycetospora sp.
CGGTCCGCCGTCGTGACTTCCAGGGTGTGCCGCAGCAGCGTCGGGTTGAGCATCCCGGAGCAGGTGATGTGGACGTTCGACCGGACGTAGTCCGACACCGTCCGCTCCAGCCCCGCGACCCGGGCCAGGCTGTTCGTCCGGTCCAGCCAGAACGGCAGCAGCTCGCCCCAGTGGCCGAGGACGAGCTGCAGGTCGGGGTGGCGGTCGAATGTGCCGCGGACGATGAGTCGCAGGGCCGCCAGTGCCGCCTCGAGGTGCCACCCCCACCCGAACGTCGCGAGCGCGAGGTCCGCCATGGGCCCGATGCCGGAATAGGACGCCGCCCGGACCGCGGGCGGCGGGAGCTGCGGGTGGATGAAGACCGGCTTCCCGAGGGCCGCAGCGGCGGCGAAGAGGTCGTCGTAGCGGGGGTCGTCGAGGGGGACCTCGCCGGTGCGCCCGTAGACCATGGTGCCGACGAAGCCGAGGTCGGCCGTGCGCTCCAACTCGACGACGGCGGCCGCCGGGTCGGGCGTCGGGAGGGTCGCGAACGCGCGGAACCGCGACGGGTGCCGGCGCACGGCCTCGGCGACGAGGTCGTTCGCCCGCCGGGCCAACGGCACCGCCTGTGCCGCGTCGAGCGGCTGCGGACCGGGTGGTGCGAGGGAGAGGATCGCGACGTCGACGCCCTGGGCGTCCATCACCGCGAGCCGCACGTCGTCGAGGTCGTCGAGGTGCTCGAGGTTGTCGCCCATCTCGTCGAACACGATGCTCGGGTCGGCGCGGTCCTCGGGGAGGGCCTTCACCGCCGCCGTCAGCTCGGGCAGGTTCCAGTGCTCCTCGATCGCGATCAGTGCCACGACGCGCTCCTCGTCTCTGCGGGAGCCCAGTGAACCGATCGGGGCTCGGCTCCGTGCAATGGGGGAGGGGGATCCCTGCCCGGCAGGGCCGGTGGATTCCCGACGCGGCACGGTGAGGCGGGCGGGTTGACGGACCGGACAGCTCCCGACGTGGTCCTCGGTCGCTACGCGCTCGGCGAGGTCCTGGGCCACGGCGGATCGGCGACGGTGTACCGGGCGTGGGATCGCCACACCGGGCGCGCCGTCGCGCTCAAGCGCTTCGCCCCCGGGGCCGACGGGCCGGACCGGCATCGGCAGCGCGCGGAGGTCCGCACCCTGGCCCGGCTCGATCACCCGGGCCTCGTGCGTCTGCTCGACGCCGGCGCCGAGGACGGGCAGGCCCACCTGGTCACGGATCTCGTCGAGGGGCCGACGCTCGCGCAGCGCCTGGCCGAGGGCTGCCTCCCCGTCGTCGAGGTGGCCGCGCTCGGGGCCTCGCTGGCCGAGGCGCTCGCCTACATCCACGCCGCGGGGGTCACCCACCGCGACGTCAAGCCGGCGAACGTCCTGCTCGACCCGAGGCACGGCCCGCGCCTCGCCGACTTCGGGATCGCCCGGCTCGTCGACGCCACGCGGGTGACGGCCACGGACGCCGTGGTCGGCACGGCGGCCTACATGGCCCCCGAGCAGCTGCGCGGGGGCGAGGTCGGGCCCGACGCGGACGTCTACGCCCTGGGCCTGGTCCTTCTCGAGGCCGCGACCGGCGGCCTCGGGCTTCCCGGGACGGGCCTCGAGGTGGTCCTGACCCGACTGACCACGCCACCGAGCATCCCCGCCGAGCTCCCCGGCCCGCTCCGCACGCTCCTGCAGACCATGACCGACGGGTCGCCCCGGCGCCGTCCGTCCGCGCGGCAGGTCGCGGCCGCGCTCGGCGCGTTCGACGAGGAGACGACGGTCTTCTCGCGGTCAGCCATCACCTCGGCCTGGCCGGGAAGGCGACGGCGCCGGACCGCCGTGGTCGCGGTCGGCGTCCTGGTGGCCGCGGCGGTCGCGATCCTCTTCGTGCTCGGCGTCGCAGCCGGCCCGACCGGGGGTGCCGGTTCGGTCGTGGCCACCTCGCCCGTCCCGGGGGCTCCCGCCTCGAGCGGTGCCGGGCCGGCGGGAACCACCGTGACCGTCGGCGACGACGCCGAGCGGGCCCGGCCCGTCGCCTCGGTCGGCGTGCGGCCCGTGCCCGTGCCCGCCGCGCCGCCACGGACCCCGACCGCGCGTCCGGCCGCGGGATCGGCGAAGGCGGACGTGCCCGCGGGCGGAGGCAACCACGCCGCGGAGGACCGGGGCTCCGGCGAGGACGGCGGCCACGGCGGTGGTGACGGGGGCGGCCGAGGCGGCGGCTCGGGCCGCGGTGGGGGCGGCCACTCCGGCGACGACGGTTGAGTTACCTGCGGCGCTCGGACCTGATCGGCCTCGAAGGGACATCCACGGCTCCCGTGGCAGCCCTCGACGTCCACTCGGTCGCGAGATCTACCTGTCCACGGGCCGAGTGGACCCCCACGGCTGCCGTCGCAGCCCTCGGGGTCCACTCGGCGTCGTCGCCGTGACCAATTACCCGACCCCGGGGGCCACGCCCGGGACGCAGAGCCCGACCGGGGTGGACGTGCGTCCGGCGTTCCGGGTCCAGGTGTCCGCGGTGCCGGCGGTGCGGGTCCCGGTCGACTCGTCGACGCAGTCGACGTCGCTGCTGCCGGACACCGCGTTGCTCGTGACCGTGACCCCCGAGGAGCCGGCGGCGAGCCGGATGCCCCGTCCGGGCGTGGTGCCGGAGCGGGTGGAGCTCTGGACGACGTTGCTGCGCACCGTGACGCTGCGGTGGTTGCCGTTGATCGAGATGCCCGTCGTGCGGTCCCGGATGATGTTCGAGTCGATGAGCAGGTTCGTGCTCTCGACGGCGCCGAACGCGGCGTTGGCGGAGATCCCAGTGCCGGTGTCCCCGGAGAGGATGTTGCGGCTGACCGTGAGGTGATCGGTGTTGCCGACGATGTAGATGACCGTGCCGTCGACCGCCGACGGCGCCTTCGTCGCCTCGTTGCGCTCGACGAGCGCGCCGTTGGCGTTGTTGACCACGGCGAAGCTCGAGTCGTCGACGCTGCGGTTGGCACTGATGACGATGCCGACGGAGCGGTTGGCCGGGTTCGGGTCGCCGATGCTGTTGACCGCCGCGCTGGTGTGACGCTCGAACAGGTTGTCCGACACGGTCACGTTGTTGGCGGCACCCGACGTGAAGAGCACGCCGGTCCCGGAGTCGTCGCCGCCGCCCGTGTTGTTCGCGGTGAAGCGGTTCCGGGCGATCGTGGAGCGTGCCGGTCCGGCGGCGTTGACGTTCATGCCGTTGTGGTTGCCGGTGAACACGTTGTCGACGAACGTGAAGCCCGAGCCGCGGCTGAACGCGTCGATCCCGTCGCCGGTGCTGCCCGCGAACGTGAACCCGTCGACCGTCAGGCCGTCGACCGGGCCGACGGTGAAGCCGGCGCCCGGTGAGGTCACCACCGACTCCTGCGCCGTCGTGGGCCGCCCCGTCCGCGCGTCGCGGCCGTACTGCGCGCCGAGCAGCCGCAGTTTCTTCGTGATGGACACGGGACCGGTGTAGGTCCCCGCACAGACGTAGACCGTCGCGCCGGGCGCAGCTGCGGTCACCGCTGCCTGGATGGTCGGGTAGGTCGGGTTCGGGCAGCTCGCCGAGGCGGTGCCGACGACGATCGCCCCCGCCGGCGGTGCCGCGGGCGGCGCGGCCGCGGCCACCGTCGGGACCATCAGCCCCACCGCGCAGGCCCC
>NZ_JBVPVA010000960.1:0-6038 GCF_055612215.1 Actinomycetospora sp.
AGGGCCTCGGAGTTGGTCCGGGTCAGGTGGCCGAGCCGCGCGGAGACGCGCGGAAGCGTCCCGGTGTCGCGCAGCCGGTGCAGCAGCGACTGCGTGCCCCACGTCCCGGCCGAGAACACGACCTCGTCGGCGGTGAACACGGCGCGACGCCGCCGCCCGCGCCGCGTCGGCCGCGTCACCACCTCGTAGCCACCTCCGTCGCGGGGCCGCACCGACAGCACCGTCGTCTCCGGGTGCACGACGGCGCCGGCGCGCTCGGCGAGCCCCAGGTAGTTGCGGTCGAGGGTGTTCTTGGCGTCGTGGCGGCAGCCGGTCATGCACTCGCCACACTCCAGGCAGCCCGTCCGCTCGGGGCCCGCGCCGCCGAAGAACGGGTCGGGCGCCGTGACGCCGGGGCCCTCGCCGAAGTACACGCCGACCTGCGTCGGGGTGACGGTGTCCTCGCGGCCCCACTCCCGGGCGACCTGGCGCATCACCTCGTCGGAGGGCGTGACGCTCGGCTGGGTCACGACGCCGAGCATCCGCCGTGCCTGGTCGTAGAACGGGTCGAGCTCGGTGCGCCAGTCGGTGATCGCGGACCACTGCGGGTCGCGGTAGAACGCCGGCGACGACGGCTGGTAGAGCGTGTTCGCATAGTTCAGCGACCCGCCGCCGACCCCGGCCCCGGCGAGCACGACGACGTCGCGCAGCACGTGGATGCGCTGGATGCCGTAGCACCCCAGCCGCGGAACCCAGAGGAAGTTGCGGACGTCCCACGACGTCGAGGGCAGCGTCTCGGGGGTGAACCGGCGGCCGGCCTCCAGCACGCCGACGCGGTAGCCCTTCTCGGTCAGCCGCAGGGCCGTGACGCTGCCGCCGAAGCCGGAACCGATGACGAGGACGTCGTAGTGGAGGTCGTCGTGCTGCACCGACGCACGTTAACGCGCGGGTAGCTGTGACGGAAGGTCACAGGTACGAGGTGTGCGTCCTATCGGGCGCCGGCGCGGGCGTCCTTGCTCAGCCAGCGCGCGGTCTCGGCGTCGACGAGCTCGCGCAGCACCGCGGCGTTGCCCGGCGCCACCGGCGCCCCGTCCTTGAACTGGCGGCCGCGGGCACCCACGTACGGGGCGCTCGGCTTCCAGTCGGGGTGCGCCATGATCGTCTCCGCGTCCACCCGGTCCTCGGGCGGGATCACGGCCAGGACGCCCTCGGCGTACCACTCGACCTCGTTGGTGGGGCCGGTGCGCGAGTACGGGTTGCTGTCGAACACCAGGACGGCCGCGATCCGGCCGCGACCGGTCCACTCGTGGACCCAGCCGACGGTGCCGGGCCCCACCCGCTTCTCGCGGGAGTGGGACACGGCGAGCTTCCACGCGGTGCGCTGCCCCTGGCGCTCACCGTCGAGGTCCCAGCTCGCCGACGACGCGCCGACCCACTCGGCCTCGTTCTCGGGGTCCGCGGCGGGGGTCCACGCGAGCATCACGTCGGGAAGGATCTCGAAGCGGCCGGAGCGGCTGGTCACGGGCGGACCTCCAGGGGTGCGGTGGTCGGTGTCGGTCGGGTCCGGGAGGCGTCGGGCGCCCCGGGTCATGGGACAAGCATGACCTTCCCGACCGCGCCGTTCTCCACCGCCTCCTGAGCAGCGACGACGTCGTCGAGCCCGAAGGAGGAGATGGGCAGCGGAGTGAGGGCCCCGGCACCCACCGCGTCGCGCACCCAGGCGACGTCCGCGGCCAGGTCGACCGGGCGCACGCCGTACAGCAGGACGAAGCGCAGCGTCGCGTTGGCGGTCATGAAACGGCGCACCGGCAGGACCGGGTCGGTGGGCTCGTTGGCGTACACCGCGATCTCGGTGCCCGCGCCGGAGACGGCGAGGTCGAGGTCGAGGTTCGCCCCGAGCGCGACCTCGACGATGCGGTCCACGCGCTCGGCGATCCCGCGGATGCGCTCGATCGCGCCCGACTCGCGGTAGTTGACGACGACGTCCGCGCCGGCCGCGCGCGCGAGCTCGCCCTTCTCCTCGGAGCTCACGGTGGCGATCACGCGGGCGCCGGCGTACTTGGCCAGCTCGATCGCGAAGTGCCCGACGGCGCCCGCCCCGCCCGCCACCAGCACCGTCGCGCCCTCGAGGGCCGCCGGGTCGCTGCCCAGGCACTGGGCCGCGGTGATCGCGGGGACGCCGAGGCACGCGCCGAGGTCGTCGTGGTCGCCGTCGGGCAGCGGCACGGCGCGCTCCGCGGGCAGCACGGTGTACTCGGCCGCGGTGCCGTAGCGGTTGCCGAAGGCGGCGAAGAAGAGCCAGACGTGCTGGCCGGCCTCGCGGTCGGCCACGTCGGGGCCGACGGCGTCGATCATGCCGGCGCCGTCCTGGTGCGGGATCTGGAAGTCGTCCGGGTCCCGGCCGGTCAGTCCGGCGCGCGTCTTCCAGTCGGTCGGGTTGATCGCGGAGCGCGTGATGCGCACCCGGACCTCGCCGGGCCCCGGGTCGGGCAGGTCGACGTCCTCGACGGCGAGGACCTCGGCGGCGGGTCCGGTCTTCCGGTAGACGGCAGCCTTCATGCCTCCAGCATCCCCCTCCGGCGTGCTCGCCGAATCGTGCGTCCGGGCGCGTCGCCCGACGAGCAGCCCGTCGAGGACGACGGTGACCCGGTAGCCGCACAGCACGAGCAGGTGGATCAGGTAGAGCCACAGCGCCAGGGCCGAGACGGCGCCGACGATCGGCAGCCCGCCGAACGGCGCGGACCACTCGACGGGGATGGCGAGGAACACCAGGAAGCCCTGCAGGAACCCGGCGAGCACGGCCCCGGTGGAGAAGCCGCCGACGAGCAGCGCGCGCCAGCCCAGGCGCCCGGGACCCACGAGCCGGAACACGGCGACGACCGTGGTCGAGACGGCCACCCACACCACGTGGAACGCCACGACGACGCCGAGGACCAGCCACCAGCCGCCGCGGGCGTACATCGGCGCGACGAACGGGGAGGTCGCGAGCACGGCGAGGACCAGGAACGGCGCCACCACCGCGACGCCGAGCAGCCCGGCGCGGCCCCGCCACCCGGTCAGCCGGTCCGGGATGCCGGAGAGCTGCAGGAACGCGCGACGCAGCCCCTCGCCGTAGAGGCTGGCGGGGAAGAGGACGACCAGGGCGCGGACCCACGACATCGACAGCGCCACCCGGGTCAGGGTGCGCAGCGCCTCCGGGGTGCCGTGCCCGCCGGGCAACCCGCCGATCGCGGCCTCCATGGCCCGCGTCACGGTGTCCGGGCCGACCAGCTGCCCGACCGCCCACAGCGAGACCAGGGCGAGCGGCACCAGCCCGATCAGCCCGAAGTACGTCGCGCCCGCGGCCCACAGGGCGACGTCGCTGCCCGGGAACGTCCGTCGGACCTCGCCCGCGGCGCCCCGGATCCGCAGGCGCCGATCGTCCGCGCGGGTCACGGCCGTCCCCACGACGCGGCGGGGCGCGGGAGGCGCTGGCAGGCTGGCGGGATGGCGTCGCGGGAGACCGACGGCCCCGGGGACGAGGCCGACGCCGGGTGGTCGGCGCTGCACGGCGACATCCGGCCCTCCCCCGTGGTGCGCGGCTGGCTGCGGATGGTGCGCGTCCTCGCGGGCGGCCCGATCGCCCGGATCCCGCCGGACGTGCTGTCCGCGGCCGGCGTCGCGCTGCTGGTCGGGGCGTGGGCCCTCGCAGTCGTCGGCCCGCCGTGGACCGTGGTGACGGCGCTGCTCGTCGTGCTCGCCGGGGTGGCCGACGGACTCGACGGGGCGGTCGCGCTGGCGACCGGGCGGGCCCGCCCGCTGGGTGCGGTCCTCGACGCGGTGGCCGACCGGCTCGGGGACCTCCTGCTCGCGGCCGTGCTGGTCGCCCTCGGCGCCCCGGTCGGCTGGGCCGTCGGCGTCGCCGCGGCGACGTTCGTCCACGAGTACGCCCGGGCCCGCGCGCAGTCGGTCGGCATGCCCGGGGTGGGCGCGGTGACGGTGGCCGAGCGGCCCACCCGGCTGATCCTCGTCGCGCTGCCCGCCGTCGGGGCCGCCGTGTTCCCGGCGGGGGTGCCGCTGGCGGGCTGGAGCTGGGGCACGACGTTCGCGGTCACCTGGGCGGCCCTGGCGACGGTCGGGCTGGCGCAGCTGGCGCGTGGCGTCGTCCGCTCGGTGCCCCGGCGCTTCCCGACGGACCCGCCGGGCCGATGAGGTCCGCGACGATCTCCGCCGACATCAGCACGAGGGGGATCCCGCCGCCCGGGTGGGCCGAGCCGCCGACCAGGTAGAGCCCGGGCACGGGCCCGGCGTTGGCGGGCCGGCGCAGCGCGGCCCGCGGGCCGTGGGAGGCGGTGCCGTAGATCGCCCCGCCGGGGGCGCCCGCGGAGCGCTCGAGGTCGGCCGGGGTCCGGATCTCGGCGAAGCGCAGCCGGGGCCGGACGTCGGTGCCGCGGGCCGCGAGGACGTCGAGCACGTGCTCGGCGTAGGCGTCCGCCAGGCCGGGCGCGTCCCAGTCGACGCCGTGGGCCGGGTCGTGCACCGGGGCGTTGACCAGCACGAACCAGCCCTCCGACTCGTCGTCGGGGCGCAGCGCCGGGTCGTCGGGGGCGTGGACGTAGACCGTCGGGTCCTCGACCGGGCGGGGCCGGCGGCCGAAGACGGCGTCGAACTCGGCGGTGTAGTCGGCGGGGAACAGGACGCGGTGCGCCGCGCCGGGCTCGCGGCCGGACAGGCCCAGCAGGAGGACGAAGCCCGCGCTCGAGGGCGCCGCGCGCCGCAGTCGCCGCCGCGCCCGGGGTGCCGCCCCGCGGGGCAGCAGCCGCTCGTGCAGCACCGCCGCGTCGGCGTCGCTCACCACGACGTCGGCCGCCCGCTCGCCGCCCGGGACCCGGACGCCGGCCACCCGGCCGTCCTCGACGACGACCGCCTCGACCGGCGACCCCAGGTGCACGGTGACGCCGAGGGCCCGGCAGCGCTCGAGCAGCACGTCGACGATGCGGCGCAGCCCGCCCGGGACCCACCACGCGCCGAACTCCTGCTCGACGAAGGCCGCCACCGACAGCACCGCGGGGGTCCGCCGCGGGTCGGAGCCCGAGTAGGTCGCGTAGCGCTCCAGCCAGGTCCGCAGCCGCGGGTCGGGCAGCAGCCGCCGGCCCAGGCCACGCACGGTGCGCCATGGCGCGACGGCGCGCAGGTCGCGCGGGCGGGCGCTCATGCGCAGCAGCGCCGACGTCGTCAGCGGGCGGCGGAGCACGTCGCGGCCGACGAGCGACCACAGGTGCCGCGAGCGGTCGTGCAGGTGCTGCCAGGCGGCGCCGGCGCCGGTGCCCAGGGCCGCGTCGAGCGCCGCGGGGACGCGGGCCGGGTCGTGGGGGAGGACCAGGTGGGTGCCGTCGGCGAAGCGCAGGTCACCGGCCGGGTCGACCGGGGTGACGGGCAGGTCGGCGGGTCCGCCGGTGGCCGCGAACAGCTCGTCGAGCAGGCCGGGCATGGTGAGCAGCGAGGGACCGGTGTCGAAGGTGAAGCCGTCCCGCTCGACGACGCCGAGCTTGCCCCCGGCCGTGTCCGCCGCCTCGTGGATCTCGACGTCGTGGCCGGCGGCGGCCAGGCGCGCGGCGCTCGCGAGGCCGCCCAGCCCGGCCCCGATCACCACGACACGGCTCACACCGTCCGTCCCTTCCAGCTCAACGTGCCGCGGACGCGGCCGACCCACGACGAGACCACCAGGCCGAGGACGGCGAGGACCGAGAGCGGGTGCGCCGCGGCGTCCCACCCGGGCGCGTCCACCCGGGACGCGGATCCGACGAAGCGGCCGGCGAGCACGCGCCCGACCACCGCGGCGGCGTACCCGGCGGCACCGGTCCGGGAACCCACCAGTCCCGCGGCGGGCGGGAGCACGTAGACCAGCGCGAGCGCCGCGCCGACGGCGACCGCTCCCGCGGGCGAGCCGAACGCCGCCCAGAGCGACTTCCGGTAGCCCGCGCGCAGGTCCGCCCCGGAGTCGTACATCCGGCAGGTGGCGAGCCCGGACCCGTCGGCGACGCCGGTGCGCCCGCCGCTGCGCCGGACCGCGCGGGCGA